>JBIOXT010000316.1:0-3332 GCA_044869795.1 bacterium
GACCGCTGTGATCGCCGGCATGCGACTCCTCCAAAGAGAAATGGCCGGGCGTATGCCACGGCCACTTTGACCATCATGCCGGCGCCTGGGGCGCCAAGATCGCTATGCAATTCGCAGCAGCCGGGCATCTGCCCACCGGCGCGCCCACGCTTCGGCGCACCGGAGTTCCGGCTCGGCTCCATCGAGGCCGGCCGGGGATGGAGAGTTTACGCGGCTGCTCTCTTCATACGTGCTCCATTGGGAGCAAGATTATCCTAGGAGATGGCGCACACCGCGTCAATCTACGGCGGGCCCTCTCTAGACAACGCGGTCCCGTCGGAGCTTGGAAATCTCCTGCTCGGAGAACTCGAGTTCACGGAGCACGGAGTCGGTGTGCTGACCCAGCGTGGGCGGGACGCTCCGGATCTGCGCCGGCGTCTCCGACAGCTTGACGGGGACCCCCGTTTGCCGGATCCGCCCGGCCGTGGGATGGTCGAGCTCGACCAGCATCTGCCGGTGCCGGACCTGGGCGTGGCTGAAGATCTCGGCCATGGTCAGAATCGGACCGTGCGGCACGCCCGCCTCCCCCAGCACCGCCATCCACTCCGCCGTCGTCTTGCGACGGAAGAGCATCTCGAGGTGATGGATCAGCTCCGGCCGGTGGTCGACGCGGTCGCGGTTGGTCGCATAGCGAGGGTCGTGCGCCAGCGCCGGGTCGACCATCTCGCAAAACCGGCCCCAGATTGCCTCGCTGCCGACGGCGACGTTGACGTATCCATCCGCCGTCGCAAACGCCTGGTAGGGAACGATGCTGGGATGCGCGCTGTCCAGGCGGCCAGGGTTCCGGCCGGTGGCAAAGAAGATCCCGGCCGCGTAGGTGAGCCAGGAGATCTGCCCATCCATCAGCGCGGCATCGACGAGCTGCCCGCGGCCCGTGCGTTCCCGCACCCGCAGCGCCGCCAGGACCCCAAAGGCGGCGTACATCCCGGCGCAGATGTCGGCCACCGCGACGCCGACTTTCACCGGATCGCCGCCTTCCTCGCCGGTGATCCCCATCAACCCGCCCATCCCCTGCAGGATCAGATCGTACGCCGTGAGTTCGCGCAGCGGACCGTCCTGCCCGAACCCCGAGATGGCCGCGTAGACCAGCCGCGGGTAGGCGGCGTGCAGCGTCTCGTAGTCCAGCCCGAACCGGTGCATGATGCCCGGCCGGAAGTTTTCCACCAGGACGTCGGCCTTGCCCAGCAGGCGGTGGAGGATCTGCTGCCCCCGCTCGTCCTTGAGGTTGAGGGTCAGGCTTTCCTTGTTGCGGTTGACGCTGAGGAAGTAGGCGCTCTCGGTGCCGAGAAACGGCGGTCCCCATCCGCGCGTGTCGTCCCCGCCGTCGGGGGTCTCGATCTTGATGACCCGCGCGCCCAGGTCGCTGAGCATGACCGTGCAGAACGGTCCGGCCAAGGCCCGGGTGAGGTCGACGATCAGGAGATCGTCGAGAGGCTGCATCGATTACGCTTCGACGAATGCAACGAAGCGGCAGAACGCCGCTTCGCCGCCCTTGAACCGAAACGGAAAGGCCCCCACCCAGACCCGCTGGTTGAGGATCTGGTCGATGTGCCCGCCGGCATTCTCGATGTGGAACACGCCTTTGGGGAACAGCATCGTGTGCGTCGCCTGGTAGTCGCGCGGCCACGGAAACGCGTCGGCCATCTTCATGCCGATCTTCTTTTCGACCTCGGGGACCAGGTCGGGCCGCGCATCGCGGACCTTCGTATTGAACGGGTGGTCGGTGCTGATCGCATCGACCGCCATCCACCGGATGCCGCGGTCCAGCACCCACGTGCAGAACTCCGCCCGCGGGCCGGGATGGCGGAGGAACGACCGCGGCAGATCGGCCCGCGCGTCGGGGTGCTGCGTCTTCGTGTACGGGGACCAGTCCTCGTTGTAGTACGCGTGATACCCGGTGTGGATAACCAGGATGTCCCCCCGTTCGATCTTTGTGCCGTACTTCTTCTCCCATTCCTCGAACTGCTTGGGACCGTAGATATCGTAGTCGCCGATGCCGAACTGCTGCAGGTCCACGATGCACGCCGGACCGACGAGGGTCTCGATGGGGATCCCGGCGACATCCGGCCCCGGATCATTAAAGTGCAGCGGCGAGTCCAGGTGGGTGGCGATGTGGTTCGTGCTGCTGATGAGCTGGGCGTTTACGCCTTCGAAGGCCATCTTCTTGACCCACTTGATGGTGGGACCCTCGTAGTAGGCGAACGGCGGCGAGTCGACACTGAAGTTCTGCGACAGGTCGAGCACGCGGCACTGGCTGAGATCATAGGGTTTCACGGCTTCCTCCTCGGAGCTACGTCCTCAGTTTAGTGTGTGACGGCGAATGCATCGACCACCCGGGGCATCTGCCGCCGCGCCGCCGGTCTGAGCAAGGGAAGCTTCACGCCGGCCTCGCGGTATCGCTGCACCCGTTCGATGACCTGGTCGGTTGTTCCCGACGCGGTCAGCCCTTCGATGTAGGATTCCGGAATGGCGGCCGCTAATGTGTCCTGCCCTCCCTGCCGGTAAGCCTCCTCGAAGAACGGGATGTCCTCCTTGCGCATGAACGGTTCCCCGACGCCCAGTCGAGCCCTGGCATTGAATGAAAGCTGGATCGGGTTGAACTTGCTGGCGAGCTCCCAGCGGATCGCGTCGAACGCCGCGCGCCGGGTCTCTTCGATGGAGCAGTTGATGATCTGCGCGACCTCGAAATCTTCCCAATCCCGGCCGGAGGCAACGACCGCCTGCCGCACGATCTGGAGGGCATTGACCGTGTATTCGGGCGACGCCACGGCATTCAACAACACGCCGTCACCGATCGTGCCTGCCAGCTGCAGCCCGATGCGGCTGGTCGCTGCGATCCACATCGGGATGCGCGTCCGGACCGGCTGCCAGCTGAGTTGGACCCCCTCGAATTTGACCACCTGGCCGTCGTAGGTCACCGGATCTCCCGTGAGCAGACGCCGGATTGCATCGATCCACTCGCGCAGGGCCAGCGGTGGATCGACATGCACGAGCCCATGGCGTGTGGCATGACTGATCGTGCACGCCCCCGGCGCCAGGACGATCCGTCCGCCGGTCAGCTCATCGAGGGCCGCGAGTGTCTGCGCCATCACGAGCGGAGACCGGAGGCGGACAACCTGCGTGGCGCCCAGCCGCAGTCGCGTCGTCGCCGATCCGAAGGCGGCCAGCGCGGTGACCGAGTCCCGGACGAGCTGAATCGTCTCCGAGAAGAATCCCATCTCGAACCCGCGGTCGTCCGCCGCCCGCATCCACGAGGTCATCTCCCCGATGCTCATTGCCGGATCATAGCCTAC
>JBIOXT010000317.1:0-3295 GCA_044869795.1 bacterium
TCTTCCGCGGCGCGCCGGACCGCCCGCAGCGCCTCGACGGCCTCCGGCAGCGCGAACTGCTCGCCAACAAATCCCGCCACAAAACGGCCGCCTCGGATCTCGCCGGCAGCCTCCCAGCGGCGGTAGATCCCCAGGAGGGTACGCCAGCCAGGAGTCAGCGATTCCCGGGCCACAAGATCGCGGAACACCACGCCATACCTCCGCAACAACTGCCGGGCAATGGCTTCCTCGCGGTCACGCGATTCGCCCTCCGCGGATCCCTGCCACAGTGACCACCGTCCGACCGGCAACGACCGGCCGTGTGCGCGAACTCCTGCACCATATAGTCTGGAGCGGACACTGTAGGCGCGGTGCCGCCGATCTCGATGCCGCGCACCTCCGTGCAGCAGCTGCCGCAGCCCGGCCACGCCATCACCACTGACGACGCCGTGAGCGACCAGTTCCCACAGCGCATCCTCAACTTCCGAGGGCAGGCACCGTGTCCCCTTCACGATATCGGACATGAATGAGGCGCCGCGCTGTTGGAGGTAGCGTGCGACATCGCCGGCGGCCGAAGAGAGGCGAGCCAATGTGGCGTCGAGATCACGATGGTCGCGCAAGAAGACCAGCAGATCCTCGCGCAGCACAAACGCAATGGGCGAGTTGCGACCCGGTCCCTGCCGACGCTTGCCGGCCCCTGACGGTTCCTCAGTCATCGCTGTCCCCTGAACCAGTTCGCGGTTCAGGGCAGCGCCTGCGCTGAGCCGGCCCCAGGTCACTGTCCCAGACAAGCAAAGGTGTTCGAGATCCGCCGGATCGTAGAGGCGGACCCGCGCAGGAATGACGTGCTCTTCCCACGCCGGCGCCGGAAGCTCCATCCCTTGCAGCTGACCGATGATCTGGACCACGCCGTCACGGCCGTGGAGCTGCGAACCCGGCTGGACGTGCTGCCAGCGGAACAGGAAACGCATGAAGTCTGCGGCAGAGACTGCCTCGATCTCGCGGCGGAGCCGGCCTAGCGTGAGCCGGTGGATCCGCGCCAGCAGCCTGCGCTCGCACCATTCTTCTTCCACGCTGCCGGGTGTGAACCGGCCGCGCAGCACCGTACCCATCCCCTCCAGGGCGGCCAGCGCGATCTCCACATCGGCCAGGCGAACCCCCAGGCGGGCGGCTAAGGCCGCCGGTGTCACCGGACCTGACACGACGAGCCACCCCAGGACGATCTGCCGGATCGCGTCATCCTGTGTCATCTCAGCCTGCCCGGCGCGCGGAAGCGCAAGGGTGATCTCCGGGGTGAAACGCACGTCCGGCGCGGCGGCACGCACGAGCGTCGTGCGCTCCGCGGCCACGTAGGCCCGGTACTCTCGGCCGGACTCGTCGCGCCAGACGGCGACCGTCGCGCGGCCGTCGGCGAGCAGGGCTTCGGCGTATGATTTCCAGGCTTCGGCCTCCGCCTCCGGCTGCAGCCCGACAGAAAGGAGGTGATCGTGCAGCTCGTCGGCATCGCGCACGTCCGACTGGGCCTGCTGGCGCACTTCGTCGATCGCCGCCTGATCCAGCGCCCCAATGCCCGCTGCCAGATCTGGGTCGGTGCGGCGCAGGGTCACCGCGCGCGCCCGGCGCTCTTCCAGCGGAGCATCGTCCAGGAACGCGAAGGGATTGGCGTTGAGTATCTCATGGGACATCGGCGACGGGCTGGGAGTTTCCACCGCAACAGTGCGCAGCTCGCCTCGCTCGATGCGCCCCACGATTTCCAGTAGCCCGTCCAGATCCATCGCCTCGTACAGGCAGTTGGCAATCGTCTCGTTGACCAGGGGATGGTCGGGCGGGGTGACGGGACCGGAACGGTTGTCCTGGCAGGCCACCTGCTCAGGAAAGACCGCCGCCATGAGATCTTCAGCCCGCATGCGCTGGATCGGCATCGGCACGCGCCGGCCGCCGGTATAGCGCAGGATGGCCAGCGCCCGGTTGGCGTTCCACCGCCAGCGGTTGGTGAACATCGGCGACGCCAGCAGCGCCTGGATCAGGTCGTCTTTCGCGGTGGCGGTCCGCACGAAGGCGAAGACGCTGTCCAGGGGGAAACTGTGCTGCTCACCCAGCGACAGCACAATGCCGTCGTCCGTCGCCGCGGCCTGCAGCTCAAAATCGAATGTCAGGCAAAAGCGCTTGCGAATCGCCAGACCCCAGGCGCGATTGATCCGGCCTCCAAACGGCGTGTGCAGGATGAGTTGCATGCCGCCCGCTTCGTCAAAAAATCGCTCGGCGACGATCATCCGCTCTGTCGGCACGCAGCCCAGGACTGCGACCGTCTCGGCCACGTACGAGACGATCTGCTCCGCGCCGGCCTGGTCCACTCCCGTCTCAGCGACCAACCACTGCGCGACGCCTTCCCGCTCACCCAGACGGTCCGCAACCGTCTGGCGCAGCACGGAGACCGCATGCGACAGCTCCGCCGTGCGGGCCGGGGCTTCTCCCAGCCAGAAGGGCACAGACGGCGGCGCCCCATGCGCGTTCTCCACGCGGACCTTGCCGGCTTCGACGCGGCGGATGCGCCACGAGGTATTGCCCAGCAGGAAGATGTCGCCGCCCTGGCTTTCGATGGCGAAATCCTCGTTGACTTTGCCGACAAACGTGCCCTGCGGCTCTTCGATGACGTCGTAGTCGGCCGTATCGGGGATCGCGCCACCCGACGTGATTGCCGCCAGACGCGCCCCGCGGCGGCCCCGCAGTACCCCGTGGACCTGGTCGCGGTGCACAAACGCTCCGGCCCGGCCGCGGCGACTGCTGATGCCCTCTGAGAGCATCTCCACGATCTGCTCGAACTCCTCTTGGGTGAGATCGTGATATGGCAGCGTGCGGCGAACGAGCGCCCGCAGATCGTCCTCCCGGATCTCCTCGCCTGCGGCGATGGCGACCATCTGCTGGGCCAGGACATCGAGAGGCTTGCGGGGCATCACGATGCGGTCCAGTTCGCCGGCGCGCGCCGCCTGGACCGCGGCCGCGCACTGAACCAGTTCATCGCGGGTGAGCGGAAACAGCACTCCTTTGGGAACACTACCCAGCCAGTGACCCGAGCGGCCCACGCGCTGCAGCAGCGTCGCCAGGGCTCGGGGCGCACCCAGATGACAGACGAGGTCGACATGCCCGATGTCGATCCCCAATTCCAGCGACGCCGTCGCGATCACGACCGCCAGTTCGCCGGACTTTAACCGTCGCTCGGCATCTAAGCGTATCTGCCGGGAGAGGCTGCCGTGGTGAGGGGCGACTTTGCCCTCGCCCAACCGCTGCGTCAGTTGATGCGCGACCCGCTCCGCCA
>JBIOXT010000318.1:0-15316 GCA_044869795.1 bacterium
GCACCGCCAGAACGTCGGCCGGCCCGCCGATGCGGAAGGAGACATGCCTGCGCAGCGCTTCCTGCTCCCGCACGTCGCGGCAGACTGCGCGCAGCTCGACGGCCAGGTCGGCGACGGCCATCAGGTCAGGCAGGCGCCGGGCGGACCGGGGAGGTCCGCAGCCGATCGACCAGTCCCTCCGCCAGGTCGCCGATGTCGCCGGCGCCGAGGGTCAGGACGATGTCGCCGGAGCGGAGCCGGGGGGTCAACTCCTCGAGGATGGTATCACGGTCCGGAACATAGGTGACGGGATGGTGGGACTCCACCGCCTCGACAATCAGCCGCGCGGAAACCCCTGGGATCGGCGTCTCATCAGCCGGATAGATTTCCGTGATCAGCAATTCGTCTGCGTCGTCGAACGCCTGCGCGTACCGGCGGAAGGTGGTTTTCGTACGGGTGTACCGGTGCGGCTGGAACACCGCGACGACGCGCCGATCCGGCCAGGCCTCGCGCGCCGCGCGGAGGACGGCGGCGATCTTGATCGGGTTGTGCGCGTAATCGTCGACCACCATGATCCCGTCCACCTCGCCGCGCACCGAGAACCGGCGGCTGACGCCGGGAAACGTGGCCAGCGCCTGGGCGATGTCGGCGAACGACAGCCCGGCCTCGATGGCCACCGCGGTGGCGGCGAGGGCGTTGCGCACGTTGTAGCGGCCCGGTACGTTGAGGGTCACCGGCCCCAGGGGGCGTCCCCCATGCCGGAACACGCACCGCGTCGAGCGGCCGGCCTGATGCCGCACCGTCGCCGTGTAGTCCGCGCCGTGGCTGAGGCCGTAGGTCATCAGTCTCACCCCCACGGCCCCCAGCAGTGCCCGGACGTGGCGGTGATCGGTGCACATCACCGCAAACCCCTGCGGATCGATCGTGCCCAGGAACGTCTTGAACGTCTCGAGCAGCCGGTCGAGGGTGCGGTAGTGGTCGCGGTGGTCGGTGATGTCCAGGCTGGTCACGACGGCCGCCGACGGATGCACGTACAGCAGCGACCCGTCGCTCTCGTCCACTTCCGCGACGACGTGGCGCCCGGCCCCAAGCCGCACGTTGCCGTTGAGCCCCTCGACGTCGCCGCCGATCAGCGCCGTCGGATCGCATCCGCCGCTGGCCAGCACGTGCGCGGTCATCGCCGCGGTGGTGGTCTTCCCGTGCGTGCCGACCACCGCGATGCCGAACCCCTCGGCAAGGATCTGCGCGAGCAGTTGGGCGCGGTGATGCACGGGGACGCCGCGCAGCCGGGCGGTGACGATTTCCACGTTGAGGTCCGGGACCGCGCGCGAGGCGACCAGCGCATCGGCATCGTCGACATGGGCGGCATCGTGCCCGATCGCAATGCGGGCCCCCAACGCTTCGAGGCGGCGCGTCGCATCGGACGATCGCAGGTCGCAGCCGCTCACGGCATAGCCGCGGGAGAGCAGGACGTGCGCAATCGCGCTCATGCCCACCCCACCGATGCCGACGAAGTGCAGCCGTGTCGATCGTTCGATCATGCTCCCACCGTATCCCTCGCCGGCGAACCCGCGGCGCGCCAGACCAGGTCCGCCACATCCTCCGCGGCATGCGGCCGGGCGAGCCGTCCGCTCGCCGTGCGCATCGCCTGCCGCCGTTGTGGATCGCGCAGCCGGCCCACCGCGTCGGCCAGCCGAGCGCCGTCGAGCCCGCCCGATGCCACCACGATCGCGGCGCCGGCGCGCTCAAGGACCCGCGCGTTGGCATCCTGCTCCCCGGCCGCGGCAAATGGGTACGGCACGACGATGGCCGGAAGCCCGTGTGCGGTGACTTCCGCCAGCGTCCCCGCTCCGCCCCGGCAGATCACGAGGTCGGCGGACGCGTAGGCGTCGGCAACATCATCAATATACGCGACGGCCACGTATTTGAGCGCGTCGGGCATCGACGCGGTGAGATTCTTCACCTGCGCCAGATGGTCTTTTCCCGCCTGGTGGACAATCTGGATTCCGCCCGGCTCGGCCAGCACGCCGGCCATCTGCGCGACGGCCGCATTGAGGGCCGCCGCGCCGAGACTGCCTCCCAGCACCAGCACCGTCAGGCGGCCGTCCTCCAGCCCGAACTGCTGCAACCCGCGGCGCCGGTCGCCGCCCAGGGCGCTCCGGCGGACGGGCACACCGGTCACGACGGCCTTGCCGGGGAAGCCGGCCGCGCCGTCAGGGTGCGGGACGGAGACAAACGCGGCCCAACGGGCGAGGAAAAGGTTGGACCTCCCAGGCACGACGTTCTGCTCTTGAAGGACTAGGGGAACTCCGAGCAGACCCGCCGCGACCCCCACCGGCGCCGCCGCGTAGCCGCCGGTCGCCAGCACGACCTGCGGCTTCAACCGCGTCACCAGCCACGCCGCCTGTGCCGTGCCTGCCGCCAGCACGGCCGCTGCCCGGGGGGTGCGCCATGAGCGGTCCCTCGGCCACTGGGCCGAGGCCACCGTCCTCAGAACGAACCCCGCACGCGGGACGATCTGCTGCTCCAGGCCGCGGCCTGCGACGAACACGATGTCGGTGAGCGGATCTCGCCCCCGCAGCACTTCCGCGACGGCCAGTCCGGGGTAGACGTGGCCGCCGGTGCCGCCGCCGGTCACGATGATGCGCATGCAACTACGGGAAACGGAGAAACGGGGACACCCGCTTTGTCACTGCCGCGCTTCCTCGTTTCCCCGTTTGCTCGTTTCCGCATTACTAGACGGGCGGCCTCGTGTACTGCGAGATGTTCATCAAAATCCCCACCCCGATCATCGTGGCCACGAGCGACGATCCACCGAAACTCAGAAACGGCAGCGGCACCCCGGTGATCGGCAGCACGCCGGTGGTGACGCCGATGTTCATGATGGCCTGCACGACGATCAGGCCTGAGATCCCGCCCGCCAGCAGCGCCGCGTAGGGATCGGGCGCTCGACGGGCGATCTGGAAGCCGCGATAGGCCACCGCCGCCAGCAGGAGGATCACGACGAGGGTGCCGATCAGACCGAGCTCCTCTCCGAGGATGGAGAAAATGAAGTCCGTGTGGCGCTCCGGCAGGTAGAAGAATTTCTGCCTGCTGTTTCCCAGTCCGGTGCCGAGCAGCCCGCCCGATCCAAGGGCGAGCAGCGATTGGATGATGTGGAATCCCGAACCCTGCGGGTCTCCCCATGGGTTGAGGAACGCGAGGATCCGCTGGCGACGGTAGTCGGCACCGAGCACGGCCACGGCGACGAGCGGGATCGCCCCGAGAGCCAACGCCACCAGATGCCAGATCCGCACCCCGCCCATGAACATCAGCAGAACCGTCACCAGCGCGAGCAGCAGGGCCGTGCCCATGTCGGGTTGGGCGAGGATCAGCACGAACATCACGGCCATCACGGCCAGCGGCGGGATGACGCCGCGCCGGAACTCTGCGGCGACGGGGCCCCGATTGGACAGGAAATTGGCAAGGTACAGCACGATCGCGAGCTTCGCGGCCTCCGCCGGCTGGAACGCGAAGGGGCCGCCGAGAGCGATCCAGCGGCGGGCCCCGCCGACCACCCGCCCGACTCCGGGGACGAGCACGAGCACCAGCGCCGCGAGGGCCACGAAGAGCAAGACCGGTGTGATCCGGCGCAACTTCTCGTAGTGGACGCGCTGCACCACGAACAGGGCGATGAAGCCTGCGGCCGCCCACATCGCCTGCCGTTTGAAGAAGAACGCCCCATCGCCGACCTGGTCCTGCGCCACGATCGAGCTGGCGCTGTACACCATGACCACGCCGATGCCGATGAGGGCGATGACGGCGAAGAGCAACACGTAATCGGGAGCGCGTCGGTGTATGAGGTCCATAGGTTAGACGGCCGCTGCGATGAAGGCGCGACTGTCGTCGCGTGCGCTCTTTCCTTCCTAATGGTGCGCTGTGGCGGCTCGACTTCCTGCCGGTACGACCAATTCGACGAACCGGTCGCCGCGCGCGCGGTAGTCGGCAAACTGATCGAAACTCTCGCACCCCGGGGCGAGGAGGATTGCGTCGCCGGGAGCGGCCACGCCCTGGGCCGACGCCACCGCGGCCTCGAGGGTGCCGGCAATGTCCACCGGCACACCGACGGGCGCCAGCGCGTCGCGTAGGACAGCCGCGGTCGACCCGATCAGCATGACCGCCTTCGCGGGCGCGCGGGCGGACCGCAGGGCTGCAGCCATCGGTGCAAAATCCGCGGCGGAGGCATTCGGCCGCGCTCCGCCGGCGATGAGCACGAACGGGCGGTCTACACTCGCGACGGCGGCGGCGGCCGAGGTAGGGTTCGTCGCCAACGAGTCTTCGATGTACTGCACGCCGCCGAATTCGCCCACGATCCGGAAGCGGTACGGCAATCCATGGAATTCGTCGAGGGCTTGCGCGATGGCCGGAGCGGAGGCGCCTGCCAGCGCCGCGGCCAGCGCCGCCGCCAGGGCGTTCTCGACGGCGTGCGGGCCGGGCTGCTTGATCACCGCCAGTGGGATCGCCCTCGTCAGCCGTTCGGTCTCGATGACCATCGCGCCGTCGCGGATGAAGGCACCCGGCTCGACCGCTTCGCGGCGGCTGAACAGGAACGGGTGGCCGGAGGACGACGCCATGGCCCGCGTGTGTTCGTTGTCGGCATTGAGCACGGCCAGCCCGCCGGCGTCCTGCCGGGCGATGATCTGCCGTTTCACCTCGATGTAGTTCTCCATGGTGCCGTGGTCGTCGAGGTGGTGCGGGGCGACGTTCGTCACGACGGCGATATCGGGACCATAGGGAAGCCCCACCAGCTGGCGGTTGCTGATCTCCAGCACGAGCCACCCGTCGGCGGGGATGCTGTCGACGTAGTACAGCATCGGGACATGGGTCCGGTCGTTCCCCGAGAAGAACGCGGGGATCCCGCCGGCCAGCAGCATCCGGTAGATCAGCGTCGCGACCGTGAACTTGCCGTTGGTTCCCGTGACCCCGATGATCGGGCAGGGACTGGTCTCGAAGAACAGCTGGGTCATTGAACTGAAGGGTTTGCCGCGGTCCCGGAGGGACTTCAGCGGAGCGTTGTCCGTGTAGCGAAACCAGGACTGCGGAACGACGATCAGGTCGGCCCGGTCGATCCCGTCCAGATACCGATCCTTCCACCGAATGGTGATCGGGGCGTCGAGCATCCGACGGGCGGCCGCTTCCCGGTCCTCCGGCGTCACCCACTCATGTGTGCGCACGAACTCGGGGACAAACTCCTCGCGGCTGCGCCGCTCGTGTGCGGTGATCGACGTCACGCCGCGGGACAGCAGGAAGTCCACGACCGCCGAGCCCTCCGTCCCCGCCAGGCCCACGACGTGGATGTGCTGGCCCAGCAGCCGCGTGACGACGTCGTCAACCGTTGCCATTGGTCCTGTGTTCGCCTGGTCGCCTGGTCGCCTGTACGCGCATTTCAGAAGACAATCGTCAACCCCAACAACGCCGCAAACGCTCCGACGATCCAGAACCGCATCACCGTCTGCGTTTCGCTCCAGCCGCCCAGTTCAAAGTGATGGTGCAGCGGGCTCATCCGAAAGATCCGGCGGCCGCCGGTGAGTTTGAAGTACCCGACCTGCAGCAGTACCGACGCCGCCTCCAGCACGAAGACCAGTCCGACGATAAACAGCGTGAGTTCGGTCTTGGTGATGATCGCAATGGCCGCGAGGCCCGCCCCCAGCGCATTGGATCCCACATCGCCCATGATGACGGCCGCGGGGTGCGCATTGAACCAGACAAATGCCAGGCAGGCCCCGGCAATCGTGGCGGCCAGGACGGCCGTGGCCACCTGCTCGCGATGCAGCGCGATCGCCGCGTACGCACCCGCGGCGATGGCGACGGTTCCGCCGGCAAGACCATCGAGTCCGTCGGTAATATTCACAGCGTTGGCAAAGCCGACGATGTAGAGGGTGACGAAGATGAGGTAGCCCCACCCCAGATCGAACGCTCCGATCCACGGCAGGATCAGCGCGGAGCCGAACTCTGAACGGAACATGACGTACAGTCCCACCAGGACGGCCAGGGGAATCTGGACGATGAGCCGCTCGCGGGCGCGCAACCCGAGATTGCGTCCCCGCCGCACCGCCAGCAGGTCGTCGACCCCGCCGACCAGTCCGTAGCCCAGCATAACGATCACCGCCACCCCGGCGCCCAGGGTCACGGGCCTGGCCACGGCGGCCACGGACACCAGCACCACCACGAGGATCAGCAGACCTCCCATCGTCGGGGTGCCGGCCTTCTGCTGGTGGCGCGCGGGCGCATCCTCGCGAATCCGCTGGCGAACGCCCAGACGGCCGAGTTGCGCGATGCCCCACCGCCCCAGCAGCAGCAGCAGCAGCGCGGCCACGCTGGCCGCCAGAGCGACGCGTTCCACCTATGGCCTCGTCCCGGGTGCTGGGTTCTGGGTCCGCCTCGTCGCGCGTGCGCGGATCATCTCGCGTGCCACATGCCGGTCGTCGAAGGCGTGTTTCACGCCCTTGACTTCCTGATACGGCTCATGCCCTTTGCCCGCGATCACGACCACGTCTCCCGCCGCGGCAAGTTCAATCGCCTGGCGAATTGCCTGGCCGCGATCAGGCTCGACTTCGATCTGGACCCCGGACGCCGGCCCCTGGACTCCGGACATGATCTCACCAATGATGGCCATCGGCTCTTCGCTGCGCGGATTGTCCGAGGTCACAATCGCGGTATCGGCAAGGCGGACCGCGATCGCGCCCATCAGGGGCCGCTTGGTCCGATCCCGATCGCCGCCGGCCCCGAAGACGGCGATGAGTTTCCCGCGGGCGATCCCGCGCGCCGTGCGCAGGACGTTCTCCAGGCTGTCGGGAGTGTGCGCGTAGTCGACGATCACGGCAAACGGCTGCCCTTCGTCGACGGCTTCGAATCGACCGGGGACGCCCTGGAACCCTGCCAGCGCCGCGGCTGCCACGTCGATCGTGACGCCCAGCGCGTGTGTGGTCGCGATCGCAGCCAGCGCATTGGACACGTTGAATTTGCCGCGCAGGCGGGTACGGATTGCGCTCTGCCCGACCGGCGTCTTGACCCTGAACGCGGTGCCATCGACATCGAGACGAACATCGGCTGCCCGGACGTCCGCGGGCTGATCGATCGCATAGGTGACCACCCGGGCGCGGCTTGATTCGATCATCGCCTGCCCAGATGGATCGTCGACGTTGACCACGGACACGCCGTCCGCATCGACCATTTCAAACAACCCCTGCTTCGCACGCCGGTACTCGTCCATGGTCCCATGGAAGTCGAGGTGGTCCTGTGTCAGGTTCGTGAACACCACGGCGCGAAACCGGCATCCGTCGACGCGGTGGAGCGCCAGCCCGTGCGAGGCGACCTCCATCACGGCGTGCGAGATCCCGTCATCGACCATCTCACGGAGCAGCGCCTGGAGCTGCGGGGCGTCGGGCGTCGTGTGCCCCATGTCCACCGCTCTGTCGCCGATCCGGGCGCCGAGGGTGCCGATGATCCCCGTGCGCAGGCCGGCGCCGGTCAGGATGGCATCGATCAGCGCCGCGGTGGTCCCTTTTCCATTGGTGCCGGTGATGCCGATGAGGTCCATCTGGCGGGAGGGGTAGTCGTAGAACGCCGCGCTCACCCAGGCCAGGGCGATGCGGGTGTCCGGGACCGTGATGACCGTGGCGTCGTCCGGCGCGCTTACCGGACGCTGCACGAGGAGGGCGCGGGCCCCTCGGGCGATCGCTTCGGGAGCAAACGTGTGGCCGTCATGCCGGAATCCGGGGATCGCGACGAAGGCCATCCCGGGCGCTACGCCGCGCGAATCGGCGGTGATCCCCGAGACGGTAATCGCGGTCGAACCGGCGACCGCACTGGTCGTCACATCGTGGAGGAGCTCCGACAGCAGCCGCTGGCGCATCATCCCGGCGATCCCAGGCCATTATACCGTCGGTCACTTGCCGGGAGCCCCGAGCGGCACCGTCGCAGGGGGTACGCGTAGATACCACAGCGCCTGCGAGGCGATCTCGCGGAAGACCGGTGCGGCGACAGCGCCCCCGTAGTAGACGCCCTCCGGCTCGTCCAGCACCACCAGGACGGCGAGCCGCGGCGCCGTGGCCGGAACGATCCCGAGGAACGATGCCACGAATCGACTGGCATCGTATCCCCCGGCCGGCGAAGGCTTCTGCGCGGTGCCGGTCTTGCCCGCCACCGCGTACCCGGCGATGGCCGCCTGCGTCCCGGTGCCTTCTTCAACGACGCGGGTCATCATACCGAGCACGGCGTGCGCGGTCTGCGGTGTGATCACGCGAGGCAGACGCTCCGACCCGACTGCGCGGACAAGGCGTCCGTCCGGATCCCGCACCGCGCGCACGATGTGCGGCCGCACCATCGCGCCGTCGTTGGCGAACGCCGTACTGGCGGTGAGGATCTGCAGCGCCGTCGTCCCGATACCCTGACCGAACCCGATGGTCTGCAGTCCAGGACCCCGCCACTCCAACGGCGGAGGCACCAGCCCCTGCACTTCACCGGGCAGATCGATGCCCGTCGCCGTCCCGAAGCCGAACGCGCGGATGTAGCGGTAGAACGTTTGCTTCCCCAGCCGCGTCGCCACCTGGGCTGCGGCGATGTTGCACGAGTTCTTGACCATGTCGCTCATGGTCTGCCACCCGTGCCGAAGGTCGTGGGCATCGCGGATGACGTGGTTGCCCACGCGCAGCGACCCGCCGCAGAAGAACCGCTCCTGAGGCATCACGGTTCCCGAATCGAGAGCTGCGGCGGTGAGAAAGATCTTGAAGGTTGACCCGGGTTCATACGTCACCGCCAGCGCGCGGTTCAGCCACTGCTCGGGACGGGCCCGGCTGCCGAGGTTCGGGTCGAACGGCGGCGCACCGGCGAGGGCGAGCACTTCGCCGGACCTGGGATCCATCACCAGCACCAACCCGCGTCGGGCATGGGTCTGCGCCATCGCCTTGTCCAGCTCACGCTCGGCGATGTGCTGGATGAGTTGATCGATCGTCAGCACCACGTCCGAGCCATTCTGGGGGGCCGCCACGACGCGCTGCGTCTCAATGAGGACCCGGCCCACCCCGTCGCGTTCGGCGACGGCGCTGCCCGCGCGGCCGCGGAGCGTGTCATCATAGGCCAGTTCGACGCCGCCGAGGCCCTGGTTGTCGATGCCCACGAACCCCAGCACGTGCGCCCCCAGGGACCCGTTCGGATAGGCGCGGCGATCCTCGCTCAGAAATCCGACGCGGTCGCCGAGGCCCAATGCCTTCACCCGCGCGACGACCTCCGGGCCGACCTTCCGGGCCACCCAGGCAAAATACTTCCCGCCCGCGCCCAGCCGCCGTTCGATGGCCGCCGCCGGCTCGGCCACCGCGCGAGCGATCCGCGCGGAAAACGCGCGCCGATCCTCGATCAAGGTCGGCACCGCATAGATCGAGGTGGTCTCGATGTTGATCGCCAGAGGGCGCCCACTGCGATCGAGGATCCGTCCGCGATGGGGCTCGATGGCGAGCGTGGCGATCTGCTGCCGCAGTGCCATCTGCCGGAGCCGGTCGCCCATCAACAACTGCACCTGCGCCAGGCGCACGGCCAGCGCCGCCAGCACCACCAGCAGGACGACCAGCACGATCGTGATGCGCCGGCGGATCAGGAGGCGGTGGTCGGCGGCCAGTTCTCCGGCGATGCGGGCCAGCGTGCGGCGAGGAGCGACGGAGCGGCGCGTGGGGCGGCGCGGCGCCGATCGACGAGTGGTGGGAGTTCGGTTAGTGAGCTTCGTGCGCTTCGGCTTCGCCGCCCAACCAGGCGCGCAGCCGATCCCAGACCGATGGACCGGCCGTGCGGGACGGGCGTGCGGCCGCCGCCGGCGCCAGCGTGATGGTCGCCAACTGCTGCTGACGCGGCGGGACCATGCCGAGGTCGGCGGTGGCGATGTGTTCGATGCGCTCGGGAGTCTTCAACGCCGTCGCCGCCGCCAGCAGGCGGTTGCGCTCGGCTTGCAGGGCGTCAACTTCCCCCTGCACGCGGAGGATCAGGTAGCCGGTCCGGGCTATCTGTGTCTGCTCGTACACGTACAACACGGCCGGCAGCATCAACGCGACGGCAATCGCGACGGCACGGACCGCCGGGCCGGTGCGGGCCCGGCGCGGTGCCGCCCGCTCCGATCGCTGCGGGACCAGCACGGGATAGATTCGCGATTTCTGCGCGTATGCCAGCATTCCCCAACCCCGGTCGAAAGTTGGAAGTCGGAAGTTGGAAGTCGACCTTCAACTTCCAACTTCCAACCAAGAAGTGGGGCGGGACGCGGGCACCGGTTGCCGGAGGTGCTCGATGGTGTGTGGAGGGGATTCTTTTGGGGTGTGTGTGAAAGTACGAAGACCGATCCCCAGCGCCCCCGCCCCAACAGCTATTCAGTTAGATCCGCTCCGCCGCCCGCAGCTTCGCGCTGCGCGCGCGCGGATTGTGCGCGACCTCCTCGGGAGACGGCGTCACCGGCTTCTTCGTCAGAATCCGCAGGCACGGCGTCTCCTCTGTCATCGGACGTTCAGAGGCGGAGGACCCGGGAGTGCGGGCGCACCCACGGGAGAGGCGCAGGAAGGTATGTTTGATCGTATGGTCTTCCAGGGAGTGGAAGGTGATGGCGCAGAGTCGACCCGCCTCCCGGAGTACCTCCGCCGCATCTGGTAAGGCCTTTTCAAGGTTCGTCAGTTCGTCGTTCACGGCAATCCGCAGTGCCTGAAACGTCCGCGTCGCCGGATGAATCCCCCGCGGCCACGACCGCCGCGGGACCGCCCTGCTCACGATCTCTGCCAGCGCCGTCGTCGTCACCACCGGCCGCATCCTGACGATGGCCCGTGCGATGCGCCGGGACCAGCGCTCCTGGCCGTAGCGGTAGATCAGATCCGCCAGTTCGCGTTCGTCCAGCGTGTTGACCAGGTCCGCGGCCGTCAGCCGCTGCCGCCGGTCCATCCGCATGTCCAGCGGCCCGCTCTGAACAAACGAGAACCCGCGCT
Source organism: bacterium (assembly GCA_044869795.1). Classification (GTDB taxonomy): domain Bacteria; phylum Sysuimicrobiota; class Sysuimicrobiia; order Sysuimicrobiales; family Kaftiobacteriaceae; genus DASXUC01. Next base: position 10,971 of record JBIOXT010000318.1, read on the forward strand.
CGGGTGACGCGAACTGCATCGAGGAGGCGCCCAGGTCGAGCAGGACACCGTCGACCTGCGCGAGGTCCAGGGAGATCAGGACCTCTTTGATCGCCGCGTAGTTCTCGCGGACGACCGTCACCGCCTCGCCGAACCGCGCCAGCCGCCGGGATGCCAGCGCAATCGCGTCGTCATCCCGGTCGATCCCGATCAGCCGGCCGCCGGGAACGATCCGCTCGAGAATCGCCTCGGCGTGCCCCCCGCCTCCCAGCGTGGCGTCGACATACACCCCGCCGCGCCGGGGATCGAGCCACTGCAGTGTTTCCCGTAAGAGAACCGGTGTGTGTTCACCCCGGTCCATGCCGTCAGATGCTCAGGTCACTCAGTTCGGAGGCCAGGGACGGCGCTTTGGCCTGCACGTTCGTGATGTACGTCTGCCAGTTCGCCTCGCTCCAGATTTCCAGGCGGCCCCCCATCCCGACCACCACCGCATCGCGCTCGATCTTCGCGTACTGCCGGAGGTGTGCCGGGATCGTCATCCGGCCCTGCTTATCGAGTTCCATATCTTCGGCGCTGCCGAGCATGAACCGGGCGAAGTCCCGCCGGTTGACCGGCAGCGCGTTCAGCTTCTTCTCGTTCTTGGCCCAGCCGGCTGTCGAGTAGACTGCCACGCACTCGTCGAGCCCGCGGGTGACGACCACCCTCGTTCCCAGGTCGCGGCGGAACTTGGGTGGCAGTACGATCCGTCCCTTCTCATCGAGGGAATAATGGTGTTCACCTTTGAACAATACTCCCCACCAATCCCCACTTTATGCCACTGTCCATTCTCTCCGTGCCCCAAAACTCCTCCTTGCAGCCGCTCGATTTCCACGATTTTCCAAGAAATTCCAGGGTTCTTGGAGTACCGCTAGCTGAGGTATCGACAGCGATGACGGGACGCTACTGCTGGGGCAGGGCGATCAGGCGAACCACTCCCGCAGGCGGGATCGTTCGAAATCGAGCTTCTGCATGTACGCCTCACGGCTCGGCAGCGCGACGGTCACGTGTGGCGCGGGCACAGCCAGGAATTCCCCTTGCACCATCGCCGCCTGCTCATTGCCGACTTCAAGGAAGCAGAACCCCCGGCCATCGTAGGGCCCCGGCGGCGGCGCGCCGGCGACCTCCGACGCGATCATCGCCGCGGCCACTTTCGCCTGCCCCTCGGCCAGGATGCCGGCTTTCGGCAGCGGAAGCCCGTTGGCCAGTGTGATCTCCACCACATCGCCCACGGCGAATATCCGATCGAGCCGCGTGCGCAAGGTGGCGGGATCAACAGCGATCCACGGCCCCGGGCCGATGAGGCCGCTGTCGGTGACGACGGCGGGGGGCCGATGTGGGGGGACGCCAATCAGCAGCTCAGGCGTCAGACTGTCCCCATCTTCGAAGTACACGGTGCGGCCGTCCAACCGGAGCGTCTTGCGATTCGCTTGGAACGAGATGAGGCGCGAGGCGAGAAACCCTTCGACCTGCGCGCACCCGGCGGCGCCGACGATGGGCAGCGACATCGGCTGCGGCGAGAAGGTCTGAATCAGCACGCGCCGGCGGACCCCGCGGCGGCGGAGCAGGTCGTCCAGCAGCATCGCGGCCTCATACGGCGCGGGCGGGCATTTGTACGGGACGCCGAGAATGCCCACGGCAACGACGCCGCCAGTGAACTCCTCGAGGACGGGAGCGAGCCGTTCGACGCCGGCGGGATCGTACAAGTCGAAGGCCGCCGGCGAGAATCCGGCCACCAGGTCCGGACGTGGTTCCGCGCCCAGGGCGACGATGAGGTAGTCAAACGGATAGTCCCCGCTCGTCGTCCTGACCTGGCGGGCTGCGCCGTCGATCTCCGTCACGACGGCCTGGCGGACGCCGATGCCCTGGCTGCGCAGCAGATCCAGGCGCCGCTCGCCGTCGGCCCGCGTCGCCTTGCCGGCGAGCATCCACAGCTTGCGCAGGCCCATGAAAAATTCAGCGCGCCGGTCGATCAGCGTGATCATGTGGTCCGGCCCCAGCAGCCGGCGCAGCTCGCGTGCGGCTGTGATGCCGCCGAAGCCGCCTCCGAGGATCACGATGCGCGCGCCCGCCATCAGTCCAGCCGGATCTCCTGACCCAGGCCGTCCCGCCTGGCGCGGTCATAGAGGTAGCGCGCTGTGATCACGTCTTCGACGGCCATGCCGAGGGATTTGAACAGTGTGATCTCGTTTGCGTCCGTTCTGCCGGGCACGCTCCCGGCGAACACTTCCCCGATCTCTCCGGCGATGTGAGCCTCCGTGATGGCACCTTCCTGCATGGGGAGCAACAGATCCCCCGATTCCGTCATTGCCCCGGCGCGGGAATCGACGAAACATCGCGCGTTGCGTACGGCGGCGGTATCGACTTCACGCCAGGTCGGCCGTGGCGCTCCCACGGCGTTGATGTGGGCACCGGCAGACACCCATTCGCCCCGCAGCACCGGTTCCGTGGCCGAGGTCACGGTACAGATGAGATCGGCACCGCGCACGGCCTCTTCCGCCGTTGGAACCGCACTGACCTGTTCTGCTGTCCGTTCGTCCTGAGCCTGTCGAAGGGCGACCCCCGCAAGGGCCTCTGCATGCGCCGGAGTTCTCGACCACACCCGCACCTCCCTGATCGGACGAACGAGCCGCAGCGCTTCAAGATGGCTTCGGGCCTGCACGCCTGACCCCAGCAGGGCGAGGATACTCGCTTCGGGGCGCGCCAGGACTCGTGTTGCGGCGGCGGACACCGCGGCCGTCCGCGCCTCGGTGATGAGCCGGCCATCCATGATCGCGAGCAGTTCTCCAGTGGCGCTGTCCCACAGCAGGACGACCGCCATGTGGGTCGGCAGCCCCCGCCCGGCATTGCCGGGGTAGAAGCTCACCGCCTTCGCGCCCAATGCCTCCTGCCCCGTGAGGTACGCGGGCATCAGCGCCAGCAATCCGCCGTGACGCTCCGCGGAGACCGCCAGACGCACAGGCTGGACGACACCGCCGGTAGAGTACGCGCGCAATCCCTCGACCATGAGCTCCACGATCTGCTCCATGGCCAGCAGGGCCCGGACGTCGGGTTCGCGGAGCAGCAGCGTCACGCCGTAGCCTTTGCCCGGCGCCGGGTCCGCTCCTCCCCGCGTACGGAGGACCATGCTCGGACGGCGGCGTAACAACGCTCAACTATGCAGCGCCGGCTGGAGATCATCATCCTGGCGCACATCTGGGCGCTCGCACCGCTCGCCGCCATCTGGCTCTGGCTGCCGGCATCCCGAGGACACAACCTCCAGTTGGACATCGAGCGACTGACACAGCTGGCCGGCGTCGCGACGATCTATCTGTTGGCAAGAACGTGGATTACGTTGGCAGGACGCGCGCCGGACCTGGTTCAGGTATGGCCGTACTGCGATGTCGCGCTGATCACGCTGGGGTTGCTGATCGTCGGCAATCCCCAGGACGCCATCGCGATCTTGTATTTCATTCCCATCGCCTCGGCGGCGGCATCACTGCGTCTGGATCGACTTATCGTGCTGTCCGCCATCACCTTAGGAGCGTACCTGCTCGTCATCCTGCAGACCGGCACCGCTTGGTCGGTCGAAGTGGTCTTCCGCCTGGCGATCGTTGGCCTCATTGCGTCCTTGTTTGGCTGGATGATCCGGACCGCGACGATCTACGAGCGTGCGGCCGAGCGCGCCGAATACCAAACCGATCTCGCGCGGGAAATCCACGACGGCATCCAACATCTGCTGGTTACGCTCGGGGCGCGGCTCGAACTGGCGGGCCGTCTGGTACGCGATGATCCGGATCGCACGTCGCTGATCCTCGCCCAGGAACGCGAAACCGTCGTCCGCGCCGGCGACGAGCTCCGCTACCTCGTCCGGCGGCTGCGGACGGACCGCCAGCACGCCGATCTCGCCGCGGCGCTGCGCGCGCAGGTCGGCGCGCTCTCCGACCGCTGGCCGTTTATCCTCGACGTCGACGTGCCGCGGGCGCTTCCCCGCCTTTCGCCGGCGGCCGAACACGCGATGCTCCGGGTCATCCAGGAGAGTCTCACCAACGCCGCCAAGCACGCGCAGGCCTCGTCGGTCGAGGTGCAGATCGCGGTGGCCCGCGGCACGCTTCGGTGCACCATCCACGACGACGGCACCGGATTCGATCCGGCCGGGGCGGCGGGAGGCCTGGAGGGACTGCGGGCACGGGTGGCCGGTACCGGTGGGACGTTGAGCATCGACACGGCGCCACACCGAGGGACAACCATCTCCGCGGTCTGGCCGCTCATCCGCGACAGAGCATGGATGCGATCCGAGTTGTAATCGCTGAAGACGAAGGGATCCTGCGGACAACGCTCGCCGAACTGCT
>JBIOXT010000319.1:0-5678 GCA_044869795.1 bacterium
CGCTGATGTACCGGTCGGACAACGTGGCGGCGGCGATGACGGCCGCGTCGGTGATGCGCACCCCGTGGTGCACCTCGTACCGCTCCTTGAGGCCGCGCAGGATCGAGATCGTCTCTTCCACCGACGGCTCGCCGACCAGGACCGGCTGGAACCGACGCTCCAGGGCGGCGTCCTTCTCGATGTGCTTGCGGTACTCGTCCAGCGTGGTCGCACCGATCGTGCGCAGTTCGCCGCGCGCCAGCATCGGCTTTAGCATGTTCGCGGCATCGATCGCGCCTTCCGCCGCGCCCGCGCCGACGACGGTGTGCAGCTCATCGATGAACAGGATGATCTCGCCGGCGCTGTCGGTGATTTCCTTGAGGACGGCCTTCAGCCGCTCCTCGAACTCGCCGCGGAACTTGGTGCCGGCGACCAGCGCGCCCAGGTCCAACTGCACGACCCGCTTGTGCTTCAGCCCCTCGGGCACGTCCCCCCGCACGATGCGCTGGGCCAGGCCCTCCACGATCGCGGTCTTCCCGACGCCGGGATCGCCGATCAGCACCGGGTTGTTCTTGGTGCGCCGCGACAGCACTTGGACGACGCGCCGGACTTCTTCGTCCCGTCCGACGACAGGATCGAGCTTGCCCGCCGCGGCAAGTTTGGTCAGATCCCGCCCGTACTTCTCGAGCGCCTGGTATTTGCTTTCCGGGTTCTGGTCGGTGACCCGCTGGCTGCCACGGACGTCCTGGATCGCGCGCAGTACCTTCTCCGGGTCCAGCCCGGCCTCGCTGAGCAGTTGATGGGTGGGTCCCTCGCGCACCGACATGATGCCCAGCAGCATGTGCTCGGTGCTGACGAACTCATCGTGCATGCGCTCGGCATCCTGCTGGCTGTGCTCGATCGCCTGCCGCAGCCTCGGGCTCATGTACAGGCCTTGCTGGTCGGGCGCCGCGCCGCGCACCTTCGGCAGGCGCGCCAGTTCTGCGGTCAGGCGGCCGCGCAGCGCGGCCACGTTGACGCCGGCCTTGGTGAGGACCTCCGGAACGACGCCGCCCGGCTGATCCAGCAGCGCCAGCAGGAGGTGCTCGGTGTCCATCTGCGCGTGCTGGTCGCGTTTGACCAGTTCCTGCGCACTCAGCAGCGCTTCCTGCGCTTTCTGGGTGAACTTGTCGAACCGAATGCTCATTGCCATCGTCTCCTTGCGTCTACCGCGTCACGGTTTCTGGCGTAACGTCCGCAGCTCCTCGAAGAGTTCGCGCTCCCGCGGCGTCAGTTTCGTGGGCACGATGACCTTGACGCGCACCAGCTGGTCCCCGGCGCCGCCGGTGCGCTTGGGCATGCCCTGGCCGCGCAGCCGGAAGAGCTGGCCGTTTTGTGTTTCCGGCGGAATCGTCATCTCCGCGCTGCCGCCGAGGGTCGGCACTTCGATGGTCGCGCCCAAGACGGCATCGGTCAGGTGAACCGGAACCTCGGTCAGCACATCGTCATCCCGGCGTTCGAAACGCGGATGCGGCTGCACTTTGATGGTGAGGTAGAGATCGCGGCCATCGACGGCCGCGGGCAGGCGGATCTTCTGTCCGGTCCGGATGCCCTTGGGGATCGTGACCTCGATCTGCTGCGGGGCCCCGTTCACCTGCAGCTGCAGCGACTTCTGCGCTCCCTGATACGCGTCTTCGAGGGTGATCTCCAAGGTGGCGTGGGCCTCGGGCTCTTCGCGCGGCATCGTGCCGACGCGTCCCCGTTCCCCCCTCGTCTGCCGTCCGCGTGTGACGCTGCCGCCGAAGAACTGGCGGAAGAAATCGCTGAATCCGCCTCCGGCGCCGCCGAGGAGGTCTTCGAGGTCTTCGGGGCTTCCGTACGTTACCGTCCACCCGCCCGGCGCCTGCTGGTAGGGTCCGCCGCGGCCGAAGAGCTCCTGCCAGTCGCCTCCGCCGTGCTGGTAGGCCTCAAACATCTGGTCATACTTCGCGCGCGCTTCGGGTTTGCCCAGGACTTGATACGCTTCGTTGACCTCCTTGAAGCGGTCCTCGGCGCTCTTGTCCTTGTTGACGTCGGGGTGGTACTGGCGGGCCAGCTTGCGGAACGCGGCGGTGATCGCCTTCTGGTCGGCGCCGCGCTCGACGCCCAGAATCTTGTAGTAGTCTTTGAAGTCCATCCCGAACTACTTGGCCACTCTGACCTTGGCCGGCCGCAGCACCTCGCCATCGAGCAGGTAGCCCTTCTGCACGACGCCGACGATCGTTCCGGGATCATTGTGCACCGAGGCGGCGGGGACGACGTCGACCGCCTCGTGGTACTTGGGATCGAACGGCTCGCCCCCCGTCTCCATCGGCCGCACGCCGAGTCCGGCCAACAGATCCATCGTCTGGCGATGGGTCATGCGGATGCCTTCGACGATCGCGTCGCCGGCGGCGTCGGGGGCATGCTCGAGGGCCCGCTCCAGGTTGTCCGCCACGCCCAGGATCACGTAGAGGAGCGAAGTGCGCGTGCGCTGCACGGCGTCGTCCCGCTGGCGGGCGGCCTGCTTCTTGTAGTTCTCCAGATCCGCCGCCGCGTGGAGGAACTGCTGCCAGTTCCGCTCGGCTTCTTCCTTGGCGCGGGCCAGCTGGGCGCGCAGCGACTCCGGCGCGTCCGGGTCGAGGCCCGTCTCCTCAGGGGCGGTCGGTGCGTCGTCTTTCCGTTCGTCCATCACTCTACCCCTACCTCACGTGTCTCGCTCCTCGTCCCTCGTACCTCGTGTGCTCGTCCGCTGCGAGGATCGGGGCACGAGGCTCGTTAGTTCGTCTGGTCCTTCCGTTTGAAGTCGGCGTCGATCACTTCGTCGCTCTTGGCCTCGCCGCCGTCGGACGGCGTCCCCCCGGCGGTCGGGGCACCCGCCCCCGCGCCGCTGCCGGTCTTGGCATACATCGCCTCCGCCAGCTTGTAGCTGGCCTGCTGCAGCGCGTCGATGGCACGGTTGATGCGGTCGAGATCTTCGCCGCCCATCGCGTCTTTGAGGTCGGCCAGTTTGGCATCCACCTGCTGCCGCTCATCGGCGGAGATCTTGTCGCCGACCTCGCGCAGCATCCGCTCGGTCTGGTAGACGAGCGAGTCCCCGCGGTTGCGGGTCTCCGCGCGCTCGCGGGTCTTGCGGTCCTCCTCCGCGAAGCGCTCGGACTCCTTGACCATCTTGTCCACTTCGTCCTTGGACAGGGTCGACGTCCCGGTGATCTTGATGCTCTGCTCGCGGCCCGACGCGGTGTCCTTCGCCTTCACGTCAAGGATGCCGTTCGCGTCGATGTCGAACGTCACTTCGATCTTCGGCACGCCGCGCGGCGCCGGCGCGATCCCGTCGAGGATGAAGCGCCCCAGCGTGCGGTTGTCCTTCGCCATCTGGCGCTCACCCTGCAGCACGGGGATCTCCACCTGCGTCTGCCCGTCCGCGGCGGTGGTGAACACTTCACTCTTGCGGGTCGGGATCGTCGTGTTGCGCGTGATCAGCGGCGTCATCACCCCACCGAGGGTCTCAACGCCCAGCGACAGCGGGGTGACGTCGAGCAGCACCACCTCCCGCACATCGCCCGCCAGCACGCCGCCCTGGATCGCCGCCCCGACCGAGACGACCTCGTCGGGGTGCACTTCCTTGTTGGGCTCGCGCGCCGTCAGCCGGCGCACCACCTCCTGGATCATCGGCATGCGCGTCGCGCCGCCGACGAGGATGACCTCGTTGAGATCCTTTTCACTGAGCTTGGCGTCGCCCAGCGCCTGCTTGAACGGCCCGATGCAGCGCTCCACCAGGTCGGCCGTCATCTCTTCGAACTTGGCGCGTGTCAGGACGTAGTCCAGGTGCTTCGGACCCGTGGCGTCGGCGGTGATGAACGGCAGGTTGATGGTGGTCTGGGAGACCGTGGAGAGCTCGACTTTGGCGCGCTCCGCCGCCTCGCGCAGCCGCTGCAGCGCCTGGCGGTCCTGGCGGAGATCGATGCCGTTCTCGCGCTTGAACTGATCGGCCAGCCAGTTCACGATGCGCTCGTCCCAGTCATCGCCGCCGAGGTGCGTGTCGCCCGAGGTCGCCTTGACCTCGAACACCCCGTCGCCGATCTCCAGGATGGAGACGTCGAACGTGCCGCCGCCGAGGTCGAAGACGAGGACGGTTTCCCCGCCTTTCTTCTCCAGCCCGTAAGCCAGCACGGAGGCGGTCGGCTCGTTGATGATTCGCAGGACCTTCAGCCCCGCGATCTCGCCGGCGTTCTTCGTAGCGGTGCGCTGCGCATCGTTGAAGTACGCCGGCACCGTGATCACCGCGTCGGTGACCTTATCTCCCAGGTACGCCTCGGCGTCGGTCTTCAGCTTCTGCAGGATCATGGCCGAGATTTCTTCCGGCGTGAACGTCTTGCCGGCGGCGGGCAGCGAGACCACGGCCATGCCGTTGGGGCCTTCCTGCACCTTGTAGGGGACCATCCGGCGCTCGGTCTCGACCTCCGAGTATCTCCGCCCCATGAACCGCTTGATCGAGGACACGGTGTTCTCGGGGTTGAGGATCGCCTGGCGCTTGGCCATCTGGCCCACCAGGCGCTCCCCCGTCTTCGTGAACGCCACGACCGACGGGGTCAGGCGGCTGCCCTCGGCGTTGGGGACCACCTGGGGCTCGCCGCCGATGACGACCGAGATCACCGAGTTGGTCGTGCCTAAATCGATGCCGACTACCTTGGCCATGTGCGGAAACTCCTCTCGCTACTCGATGTCGACTTTGACAGACTTGGGCTTGGCCTTCTCGCTCTTCGGGACCCGGATCTCCAGGATGCCGTTCCGGTATGTGGCCTTGGCCTGGTCGCCCTGCACCCCTCCGGGCAGAGCCAGCGACCGCACGAACGACCCATAGCGCAGTTCACGGCGGAAGTAGTTCTGACCCTTCTCCTCCTGCAGCTGCTTGGCCTGCCCCTTGATGGTCAGAACGTCCTCGGTGACGGTGATCTCGACATCCTTGGGATCGATGCCGGGCAGCTCCGCGCGGACGACGATGTCACGGTCGGTGTCGAAGACTTCGACCGCCGGCTGCCACACCGCCGTCACGGGACTGCGCGGCCCGGGACGCCGGGTCACGAACTCCTCGAAGAGCTTGTCCATCGACTCGCGCAAGGACGCCAGATCGTCGAACGGATCCCAGCGGATGATGCTCATGGTGCTCGCCTCCTCCGGACGGTTTGTCGAAAGACCCAGGATATCGCCTGGCGCGAATTCTTGTACTCCAACCGCTCGTACACTTCCAGCAGCATCTTCACACCCGCGAGGTTCAACCCCATCTCCTGCGTCAGACGCCGGATCAGCCGCACCCGGTCCAGGTCCTGGTCCGAGTACAGGCGGTTGTTGTTCCGCCGGGCGGGTTGGACCAGCCCCTTCTCCTCGTAGATCCGCAGCGTCCGCGGGTGCGTACCGGTTAGATCGGCCGCGATGCTGATCACGTACACCGGCAGGTTGTCTCGTCGGGTCTTCACGTCAGCCATCTCCACCCACCACTCTAGCCAGGTGGGCGCATAGTTGTCAATATCCTTATCAATGGTATTGTCATAGAGCGCCCGCGCAGGGCTCACGCACGCGCAGCCGAAGGAATACCGCGCGCCCCCGGCGCGTTCCAGCGGGGGTGGAGACATCCGCAATGCGCAACGTGATCATCCTGGGTTCGGGTCCGGCGGGCCTGACCGCCGCGATCTACGCCACCC
>JBIOXT010000320.1:0-10224 GCA_044869795.1 bacterium
CCGTAGATGAGACGATCCGAGCCAAGGTGTTCGACCTGCCGGGTGCGGAGGTGGTAGATTAACGCATCGTCCGCCGACGAAAACGTCGACCGTGGCAGGAAGTGTTCGGGTCGGAACCCGATCAGCGTCTGCTCGTCGTGCTCGACGAGATTCATCGGCGGCGATCCGAGAAACGTCGCGACGAAGGTATCGGCGGGGTAGTCGTAGACTTCCTGCGGCGTGCCGATCTGCCGCACCGTCCCCTTCTCCATGACCGCGATCCGGTCGCCCAGTCCCATCGCCTCGACCTGATCGTGCGTGACGTAGATCGTCGTCGTCTTGATCTGGCGTTGAAACTCCTTCAGCTCATATCGCGCCAGCGCCCGCAGTTGGGCATCGAGGTTCGACAGCGGCTCGTCGAACAAGAACACCCGCGGATCGCGGACGACCGCCCGGGCCAGGGCAACGCGTTGGCGTTCCCCGCCGGACAGCTGCCGGGGGAACCGGCCGAGCAAACGGTCGATCCCGAAGCGGCGCGCGCCCGTGGCGACCTTGTCGCGGACCTGGGCGGCAGGGGTCGCCACCGCTTCAAGGGGGAACGCGATGTTCTTGTACGCGGTTTTGTGGGGATACAGGGCATAGCTCTGGAAGACCATGGCGATCCCGCGGGCGCGCGGCGGGACGTCTTCGTCGAGGCGCTCGCCGGCAATCCAGATCTCCCCCGCGGTGGGCGTCTCGAGGCCGGCGATCATCCGCATCAACGTCGTCTTGCCGCACCCCGACGGTCCGAGGAGGACGAGGAGCTCCCCCTCCTCGACCGAGAGGTTCACGTCGTCGACGGCGACCACATCGCCGAAGAGCTTCCGAACACTCTTGATCTCGACGTATCCCAAACTCCGACCCCCTAAAGATAAAGGGATAAGGGGAGTCTACCCCGTTATCCCTTTGTCCCTGTTATTCCCGACCGTGGTCTTACCGATCCTTCGACCCGCCGCCCACCAGGCCCGCCCGGCGCCACTTCGTGTAGATGTCCTTGGCGCGCCGGCTGCCTTCCTCGACGGCCTGCTTCGCCGTGAGCTGTCCTGTGGCCGCTTTCGCGAACATGTCCGCGGTCACGCTGGTGTCGAAAATTTCCCCTTCCGCCGGGTTGGCGACGCCCGGCCAGCCGATGTTCTGCGACCAGGTCAGCGAGTCCGCCAGAATCTTCAGCTTGTCCGGCGGGAGCGAGCCGAAGCGGTCGTTGCGGACCTGGTTGCCGGTCCAGCGCAGGCCTTCGGCCGGCTTCTGGGCGACCGGGGTGGCTTTGTCCGCCGCCGCACCCATGTACGAGGGGAAGTTGTACAGCTCGCTGCCCCGCGTCGACTCGCGTGCGCTGTCGGTCAGCGCGAGGAGGAACTCCTTCGCCAGATCGGGGGCCCTCCCGAATTTCCAGATGACCCACACCCCCATCACGTGGGTTGCAGCCATGGCGCGCACGGGGCCGCGCAGCGCCGACACAAAGAAGATGTCCCTCGCGATCGGCAGCCCGCGGTTCTGGGCGGACCGATACGCGGAGATCGAGTTGAGGATGTAGGAGGTTGCGCCGGCCTCCAGCGCCTGGTTGTTGGACGCGGCGTTCCAGCTGAGCACCGCCGGCGTCATCACCTCGCGGAAGAGACGCGAGCCCCACTCCACCGCCTTCACGCTCTCCTCGGAGTTCAGCACGACGTTCGCGTCCTTGTCCTGCACCGACGCGCCGAACGACCACAGCAGCGCCCGCGTGGCCATGTTCGAGTCGATGTCCTGCGAGAAACCGATGCCGATCGGGATCTGGATGTTCGGGAATCGCTCTTTGATCCGCCGCCCGCCGGTGAGCAAATCGTCCCAGGTGCGCGGCCCCTGGGCGTAGCCGACCGCGGCCCAGACCGGTTTGAGGTAGTCGCCGGGATCGGGGACCCAGTTGTCGGAGAACCCGAACCACTTCCTGGTGAAGGGATTGTAGGTGCTGTCCTTGACGATCGGGAGGATCGCCCCGTACCGTCGGGCGGCCTCGTCGTTGATGTCCGCCAGATCCAGCACCTGGGGCTCGAACTGGGACGGAGGCGAGATGAAGAAGTAGACGTCGTGCCCCTGTTGCGCCGCGACCTCGGCGGTCGCCCGGGGGACGATGTCCGCGAAACTGACCCGGTCGATGGTGACCTCGATGCCCTTGCTTCTGCCCCAGTCCCTGGCGAAGGTGTCGAACCAGGGGTGGTACGCCCACGGGACGAAGTGGGCCCAGGTCATGATGCGCAGCGCCCGCGGCTGCGCTTTGACGAAGGAGGTCAACAGCGATCCAAATCCACCCGCCGCCAGCCCCGCGCCGACCGCCGCCCCCGCGGTGAGCTTGAAGAAGTCGCGCCGCGAGATGCGCCGCCAGCGGTTATCGGAAATTCTCACCCACTTGCTATCATGCTCCTCAGCCATGCTCTGGACACCTCCCGTGGGGATGCCTCCCTGGGCTATTTGACCGGGTTTCCCCGACCTCCTGCCCTGCATCGCCGATGGGGCCGCCGGTGGGAATCGCAGTCCCTGGGCCGAACGTTACACAGCAGCGGACACGGTCATGGCGATGTCGAAAGCGCAGAAAATCAAGTTGCTCGGCACCGTCTCACTGTTCAGTGGGCTCAGTGTCAGGACGCTCGGGGCGATCGCGGAGCACGCGGAGGAGATCGCGTTCCCCGCCGGGCGCTACATCGTCCGGCAGGGGCAGATTGGCACCGGCTTCTACCTGGTCGTCGCGGGCCGGGCCAAAGTCGTGCGCGGGAATGAGACGCTTGCGGTGCTTCAGCCCGGCAACTTCTTCGGCGAGCTCTCGGTACTCGATCAGGCCCCTCGGATAGCGCACGTGTTGACCGAAGAACCCACGACCTGTCTGGCCCTGGCCTCGTGGGAATTCACCAAACTGCTCGAAGAGAACCCCAAGCTCACCCTGCAGATCCTCAGAGAGGTCGCCCGCCGGCTGCGGGAAGCGTCGCAGCAGCACCGACACTAGAGCAATCCATCCAGCAGCGCGGCAAGTTGTTTCTCGTGCCGGGGGGTCCGGTAGTCGAGCAAGGGGTCGCCGTCGAGGACGTGCTCGGTCACTTGATTGCCGCGGCGGATGTAGACGGCCGGGTGGTGATCCCCGGCCTGGTCGGTCTCCTGCACGATCGCCACCGCGTCCGGTCCTGTCGAGTCGACGAAAAATTGGAGCGGCAGGATTCCCTCGTCACGGATGCCTTTCGACCGGTCGACGCTGACCACGCGTGCGAGGTACGAGCGCTGATTCCACAGCTCCGCGGCGGTGCTGGCTTCCGTCAGCAGGTATGACACGACGTCGGCGGGGCGAATCGCCGGCTTCGGCAGATTGATGCCGAAGTGCGTCCGCGCCAGATAGGTCGCGAGCACCCGGGCATTGTGCCGGTACCCGCCCAGACCTCCGGAATTCCCCGGCACGCCGTGCTTACGCAGACCGACCGCGCCCTGCATCGGCGCCCCGGCGAAGAAGATGCCGGGGACGGTGGTGCTTTCCCAGAATGGGGTCAGGGCGGGAATCCGGTCCTGGCTGAACGTCGCCAGACCCAGCGCGCGCAGGTCCCGCAGCGGCGTCGTCCATCCCGTCGCCGCCAGCACCACATCGGTCTCGAACACGAAGTTGCCCGGTTTCGTCGTTCCCCCCGCGGTGACCCGGTAGCCGGACTCCGTACGTTCGATCCGGTCGGTCGCCGCGTCCAGCACGAACACGCCGCCGCCGAAGACGTGGTCTTCGTAGGGCAGCAGGTAGCGGGCCCGGACACCCGCGGTGGAGTGGGTGTTGATGGCCAGGAGAGCAGGCCGGGGGGATACCAGCAGGATCTGGCGCGCCCAGGGAAGCATCGCGTCGGCCATTTCGAACGCGGACGTGCGCTTGCCCAAGATGAGTACGCGCCGCCCTGCGTAATCGTGAGAAATCTTGGCCTCCGCGTAGTGGGGCACCAAGGCGATGCCTGTGACGTCCGGCTTCCACGGCTCGGCCATGCCGATGGCAAAGATCGCAAACCGGCACCGGTACTCGCCGTCGGAGGTCCGGACCACAAACCCCCCGTCGCTCGTCGCGGTCGATTCCCACCGGCAGCCGTACCGGACTGCCACGGCGGCGCGCTCGGGAAAGGCCGCCAGCGCCGACTCCATCTGCTCGCGCGTGGGGAAGTAGGTGCTGCCGTCCATGAACTCGGTGACAAGCGCCTGGTGCGCGGGATCGTCGGCCAGCAGGCTGTTCCAGTCGTACCACGCGTAATGCCGCGAGCTGGGGGGCGCCGGCGGGTAGGGTTTGGACCAGGTGTTCAGTTTCTGGAAGAGCGGAAACCGCCTGAACATCCCTCCCGGGCCGGCGTCGGCGGACAGGACGGCATGGGGAATGCCGACCCGGGACAAGAAGTAGCTGACCTGAAGTCCCCCCGGCCCGCTGCCGATCACGACGACCGGATATTCCCCCGGTGGAAATGGCCGCGCGCGGGGGACGGCCCGTGTCCTGCGTGCTGGCTGGCGTCTGGGACGGGCTCGCCGGACGGGCGGTGTGCGCTTCCTCACCGCCACAGGTTGGCGCTCCGGACCCGCCGGGCCTCCGCCTGCAGCATGCGGTAGGTCACTCTCGGATAGGCCATCAGGAACGCTTCGACGTCCGGCGCCGCGAGCACCAGGCAGCGCAGCGGCCCGACCGCCACGACGTCCGCGGCGGGCGGCTCCCCGAGCAGCACGGAGATTTCACCGAAGAAATCTCCCCGCGCCAGCGTCGCCCGCTGGGTCCCGTTGACGAAGACCGCGGCTTCACCGCTGAGGATGATGTAGAGGTTCGAGCCGCTGAACCCCTGGCGCAGGATGCGCTGGTCGGCGGAAAAGTACTCGTCTTCGAGCGTATGGACCACAGCCTGCAACTGCGGACGGCTGAGGTCTGCGAACAGCGATAGCCCTGCCAGAATGCCGATCAGGTCGTCCCGGCTCTCCACGGAATCGTCTCCTTCACTGAGTCCGTTCAAGCGCGAGGGTGAGCGCGCGCTTGGTAAAGACGCGGCTGAGATGGGCGCGATAGTCTGCGGCGGCAAAGATGTCCTCGTTGACGTCGATCCCGTCTGCGGCATGCTCCGACGCCGCGGCAATGGTCGCCGCTGTGGCAGGCTGTCCGGTGAGCGCGCCCTCCACGCCGGTGGCCCGGTAGCCGGTCGGGCCCACGCCGGTGACGCCGACCCTGACCCGGTCGACGGTCCCGCGCGACGCACTGACCAGCGCCGCGACCCCCACGACGGCAAATCCCGAGGCAGGGTGCGGGAACTTCAGGTAGGCGCCGCCCATGCCCGAGGAACCGGGGATGCGGATTTCCACCAGGATCTCATCGGTGGCCAGTGCCGTGGAAAAGAACCCCGTGAAGAACTCACCGGCGCGGATGGTCCGGCGACCCCGCGGACTTTGCGCGACGAGGTCGGCCTCCAGCGCAAGGATGGTCGCGGGATAGTCGGCTGCCGGATCGGCGTGGGCGAGACTCCCGCCGATCGTTCCCACGTTGCGCACCTGGACGTCGCCCACCTTCGCCGCGGTCTCGACCAGCACGGGCACAGCCGCCTGCAGCAGCTCGGATGACTCCAGCATCCAGTGCGTCGACAGCGCGCCGACGATGACGGTATCGCCCTGCCGGACGATCTGCCGAAGATCCGGTACCCGTCCAATGTCGACGATGTGGGCCGGGGAGACGAGCCGGAGTTTCATCATCGGCAGCAGGCTGTGTCCCCCCGCGAGCAGCTTCGCGTCCGGCAGCTCCTGGAGCAGTCGGAGTGCCTCGTCGAGCGTGCCGGGACGATGGTACTCGAAGGCCGCCGGGATCATCGCGTGCCTCCCGCAGCCGGGATGGCCGGCGTCCCCTCGTCCCGGAGCTTCTTGGCCGCATAGCGGACCGAGTTCACGATGTGCTGGTACCCGGTGCAGCGACAGAGGTTGCCGTCGAGCGCGTGCCGGATCTGCGCGTCGGTGGGATCCGGATTCCGCGCCAGCAACTGCAGCGCGGTCAGCATCATCCCCGGCGTACAAAAGCCGCACTGCAGCCCGTGCTCCTCCCAGAAACCTTCCTGGATCGGATGCAGCTTGCCGTTTTGTGCCAGGCCCTCGACCGTGAGGATCCCCGCGCCGTCGGCCTGGACGGCGAGCAGGGTGCACGCTTTGACGGCCTGGCCGTCGAGCAGGACGGTACACGTCCCGCAGCTGGTCGTATCGCAGCCGATGTGGGTGCCGGTGAGGCCCAGCGTCTCCCTGAGGTAGTAGACCAGCAGCAGGCGCGGCTCGACCTCATGCCGGTGGACCCGGCCGTTGACGGTGACCGTGATGGCGTGGTTCACTCGCAAGCCTCCTGGCGGGAACTGGGCGAGAGTGCGCCGGGGAATAAAGTTCGGCCCCGTTCGGGAAATTTCCCCCGGAGGATGTTTAGTCGCCTGGGGGAGCGGGTAAATGATGCCCGGCGGCCTCGCCGTGCCGCCTGCCTCGCCAACAGCGGGCAGCCTGGCAATACGCCGGTTGCCCGCTTCTTTCTTTTGGAGTCAATAAGATGAGGATCCAAACGAACATCATTCGGGAGTATTTGCAGGCCCGCGCCGGCCGTCAGCCCGGCTCGGGTGTAGGCTGCAGCACGCTGGCGGCGGGAGAATTGATGCCGCACCACCGGCGTCGGTGGTCCCGGGTAGAACGCCGGCTGATGGCTCTGGTCGATCGGTCGGTCAATCCCCAGTGGGGGGAGTGCTACAGCGCCGCTCAGCGTGCCGCGCTAACGGCCGCGGCGCTTGATCTTGGAGCCCACCATCTGGTCTACTGCGAAGGATATGTCTCGTTCCCATCCATCCCCGTCCCATTTGCGCATGCGTGGTGCCTCCTCAACGGTCAGGTCTGGGATCCCATTCCGCTGTTTGCAGACCGCCGGGCAGAGTACTTCGGTCGTGAGGTGCCTCTCGACGTGCTGCGGCGTACCGTCGCTCGCCGGGGAGCGTGGGGTCCGATACTGCTCAGCTCTCTGCCCGCCGCCGCGGGCCGTTAGAATCGCAGTTCCACCGTCACGTCCACAGCGTCCTCGGGCCCGAACCAGATGCCGGGGATGGTGAGTGCCGCTTTCGCGGTCTTGGGCGGCAGCGGCAGCGGGGCGAAGACCAACCGGGCGAAGACGGTCCTCTTCGCAGGGATCAGATCGCCAAACTCGCTTCGCGTCGGCTGCCCGGCGTAGGTCGACCCTGCCCCGTCGCGCATCGAGGCATTGACCATCGCGCCGAAGATCTCCGCCTGGATGTCGGCCTTGTTTGCGATCCGCACCTCGAGCGCCGTATAGGCAGACGCGAACTCGACCGATTCTACCGTCACCTCGGCCGGGCCCGTACTCGCCCGCGCGCTCAATGATACCGTCAGCGGCGCGAATCCCCCGACGACGGCCTGTGCCAGCGTCCCGCGCGGCAGCGCGCAGTACATTCGGATGGGCCAGAGAGTGCCCGATGTCGGCGTGAATCCCGACAACTCGATCATTCCTCGGGACTGGCTCTCTGGGAGGAGAGGAAAGAAGATCGACCCCCGCAGCGTGCCCCCCGCCGCCAGCTCCCCGGCCCGCAGGGCACGACCGTCGACGTAGCGATTGAACCGCAACTGTGACGCGCCGGTGATGGCCAGCAAGGGCGGAAAGATCGCCCCCGCGAGAATGTACGACCCCAGGTCCTGGTGAGCCCGCTTGACCTGGTCGGCCGTCCAGGGCGCGATCTCCTCGTCGCCGGTCCGCAGCACAGCCTTGGTCGGATCGACCCGCACCGCCACGGTCCCGGTGTTCTCGAGGAAGAGATCGACTTCAAGCGCCGCAGCGAGGGTCTGCAGGCTGGCGGTCGCGGTCACCGACCCCGATTGACCGATGCACGTGGGAATGAGATCGGGGGGGACTTCCGCCGACGCCGGATACGGCGCCAGGGTGATCGCGACGACTGCGAGTACAGTGAGGATCAGTCGGTTCACGGTGGGTGTCCTCCGTTCGCCTGTCCCCTACCCACTGCGGGGCCGAGACCGGTTTTCCCTTCTCGACGTCGCCTCAGGCGGAGAACATCTATCCGTGAGATGGGAACGGTGCGGCTGGGGCTGGCCGGCGATGTCATGCTCGGGCGGCTCGTGGACCGGTACGTGCTCGGCAATCCGGCGGTGCCTCCGGCCTACGCGTGGGGCGATCTGCTGCCGCTGTTCCAGCGAACGGACCTCCGGATGATCAATCTCGAGTGCGTGATCGCGTCGTCGGGAATGCCATGGGCGTTGACCCCCAAAACCTTTCACTTTCGAGCACGGCCACGGGCGATCGAGGCCCTTGGCGAGGCGCGGGTCGATTTTGCCAGCCTGGCCAACAACCACATCTTGGATTTCGACGTCGGTGCCATGAACGAATGCCTGGACCTGCTGGATGGAGCGGGCATCGCCCATGCCGGGGCCGGCATGAGTCTGGCTGACGCCACCGCGCCGGCGGTGCTGCTCGCCGCCGGAGGACTCCGCTGCGCGGTCCTTGCGCTCACGGACAACATGCCCGAGTGGGCTGCCCGAGCCGACCAACCCGGCATCAATTTCATCGACGTTGGCTCGGACGGCCTCAAGGAACCGCACCTGTCACGTGTGCGCGCTACGCTCGACACAGCCCGCCGCATGGCGGACCTGGTCGTCGTCAGCGCCCACATCGGGCCGAACTGGGGTCTCCCCTCCCCTGCCATGCGCACGCTGGCCCGGCAGCTGGTCGATCTGGGCACGGATCTCTACTGGGGGCACTCGAATCACACCGTCCAGGGGATCGAACTCCATCGCGGCCGGCCGATCCTCTACTCGTGCGGGGACTTTCTCGACGACTACGCGGTCGATGCCGTCGAACGGAACGATCTCTCCGGCTTGTTCGAAATCGGCGTTGACGACGGCGTCGTCAGGGAGATTCTCCTCCACCCGGTGAGGATCGACCGCCTGCAGGTCAACCGCGCAGCAGGTCCGGACGCCTCATGGATCTGCCGCCGCATGGCTGAAAGGTGTGCGGCCCTGGGAACGTCGAGCGAGTCCGACGGACAAACCCTACGCATCCTTACCCGTGGGTCAGCCGCTGTTTGACGACCCGGAGATGCTCGCGCATGCCGCGTTCCGCCCCCGACGCGTCGCGACGGCGCAGGGCGGAGAGAATCACGGAGAATTCACTCAGACGTTCGACAGCCCGCCACGAGGGAATGACGTGGCGGACTCGATTCGTCCGTAAGCGCAGGTTGGCAATGATGGTGGCCAGCCGCTGATTCTTTGAGTGGGTCGCCAGCGATGCGTGCAGCCGGATGTCGACGTCCAGGATGCGCTCGACCGCCTCGGGGGCCTTCGAGCTCTTGATCAGCGCGTTGACCTCGCGCTGCAGAGTAACGATCTCGTCCTCCGGAAAGGCCGGCGTGGCCATCCGCGCGGCGGCGGGCTCTAGGATCTCGCGAATCTGATTGCACTCCAGCACTTCCCGCAGTGACACTTCCGTCACCACCGCCCCACGGTACGGCGCGATCGTCACGAGACCGTCCGCCTCCAGACGCCGCAGCGCTTCGCGGATCGGGGTGCGGCTGACGTTGAGCTGTTTGGCAAGGTGCACTTCCCGAAGCAGCGTCCCGGGAGGCAGGGCATTTTCGAAGATCATCGCAAGCAGTTCGCGGTAGACCGCCGTCCCGATAGACTGATCCGGGGGTCTTGGCTCGAGGAACGACAGATACCTGGCGGCCGACGGGTTGACTGGAATTTCTGTTGAAGACATATTGTACACAATCAGGATTCAAAGACTGGCGGGCATTTCCTGCCGAAGAAGGGTCGCACGAATGTCTATCGACGAAGATCGTCTCGCGGCACTCTTTCGGGAAGCGGCCGAGGCTCACCACAGGGCGTTCGGCGACGAGGACCATGATTGGGCCCCCTGGTACGCGGAGTACCTGACGCCACGGCTGCAGGCGATCCTTGGCCGCTCCATGGATGTGCCGGCGCTGACGGCCGATCTCCGTACCCTGGACGCGGAGCAGCGCGGGGAGACGAGCGGACTGCCGTGGCCGGAGTACTATGCGCGGTGGTTCCTGCGGCGACTGACCTGATCACAATATCCAAATCTCCTGCCGCTGTTCGTCGGAATTTTGAGTGACCGAACACAACTCCCTCCAGGAGGGAGTTGCAAAGAATCTTGCAGATTAGCCCATGTACGGTATTGACAGATTTTGTAAGGCA
>JBIOXT010000321.1:0-2435 GCA_044869795.1 bacterium
TCTGATCTCCTGGCAGACGGCGGTGAGCGCTAGGGAAACGTTGCCTGCCAGGTTGACGGGAACGCCAATGCGGCCGATCGCTTCCATGAGCTGGCTGCCCTTGCGCGCCACACGCTCCATCCGGACCGCATAGCGGCTCAGATACGCCGCCATAAAGTAGAGCACGAGATAGAACACGATGCGCGAGACGACCGACCCGATAACGATGTTCGGTGGCGCTCCCTGCCAGATGGCGACCCCCGCAAAAACGATCATGCTCCCCGCGGTTGTGAGGGCGCCGGCGTTGTCGCCGTAGCGGAGAACGTTGCCGACGATGGTCAGCGGAAAGAGCCACGTCAGCCCGCTGTTGATCCCGCCGGTCATCGCCACGGCTACGGTAGCGAGCACGAAGTCCAGAACCGTGTTGAACAGGATTCGCGCCCGCGTCCATCCGGTCGCCTGACCGGGTCGGATGAATATGTGTGGGATGGAGTAGAGAAACGCCACGGCGATCAGGACCTGCATACCGAGGCTGACGGGCTCGAAGTAGGGGAGCGAGAGCAAATACGCGCCGGCGCCCAGCGCGCTGATCGCAAACCTGAGCCAAGACATGAAGTGCTCGGTCGCCTCAAGCCCCGGGCGATTGGCCGGGTCCAGGAGGCGATCGAGCATGCGAAGCGGGCCTGCTCTCGTTGCGCTCACGTCTGGATACCTACCCACGGCGGGCGGACAGACCTCTCTGGAGCGCCCGGCGCGGGCCTGTTATTCTATTCAAAGATGCCTACACCTCGTCGCCGCGACCTGGTCCATGAGGTCGTTGCGGGCTCGTCTCAGGCCGCGGCGCGTCTGATCTCGGTAATCGAAAACGACGGCGATCACGCTTCCGGCGCCCTTCGCGCTTTGTTCCCGCACACCGGGCGCGCGCACATCGTAGGGATCACGGGCCCGCCGGGTTCCGGCAAGAGCACCCTCGTCGACGCGGCGGTGCGCGGGCTCCGCACGCAGGGGCGTCGCGTAGGCGTCGTCGCCGTCGACCCCACCAGCCCGTTCTCCGGGGGCGCCCTCCTCGGCGACCGGATCCGGATGCAGGATCACAGCACCGATCCCGAGGTCTTTGTCCGTTCAATGGCGACGCGGGGCAGCCTCGGCGGTCTTGCGCCGGCCACATCGCAGGCGGTCTCAGTGCTCGACGCCTGGGGCGCCGCGGTGGTCTTCATCGAAACCGTCGGCACCGGTCAGGCCGAAGTCGACGTGGTATCCGCCGCCGACACGATCGTCGTCGTGACCATCCCCGGACTCGGCGACGGCGTGCAGTCGCTCAAGGCGGGCATCATGGAGATCGGTGATCTCTTTGTCGTCAACAAGGCGGACCGCCCCGATGTGGATCGCGCCGTGACGGAGATCAAGATGGCGCTTGGACTCGCCGCGCAGACCGGATGGCACCCTCCGGTGCTCATGTCGATCGCGACGACCGCGAGGGGTATCCCCGAGGTGCTGGCGGCAATCGCCGAGCACCGCCGGCATCTGGAGGACACAGGGGAACTCGCGGCGCGCCGGCAGTCCCGGTGGCGGCGTGAGATCATTCGCATCGCCGAGGCGCGTCTTCGCGCGCTCTATCTCGACGCGGCGGCCGCCTCCATACTCGACGATCTGGTCCGCCGTGTCGCCGCCGGAGAACTCGACCCGCACGAGGCCGCCGAGCGGCTGCTGGCACACGGGTCGTGACCGCCTCGTCCTGGAGACCCGACCACGTTGACCACGTGGGTGTGGCCGTCCGCAGCATTGACGCGGCGCGTCGCGTGTACGAGATGCTTGGGGTGCCCATTGGGCCGATCGAAGAACTACCCGATGACGGCGTCTCTGCGGCGTTTGTCTTGACTGGCGGGACGCGCCTTGAGCTGCTCGAACCGATGCGAGCCGATGGACCGATCGCGCGATTTTTGGCGAAGAAGGGCGAAGGAATCCATCACATCGCCTTCGGCGTGCGCGACATCGTGACCGCGCTCGATGAGGCGAGGCGCGCCGGTGTCGCGTTGATCGATGCCGTCCCGCGGCGCGGCGCGCACAACACACGAATTGCGTTTCTTCATCCAAGAGATATGAACGGGATCCTGATCGAACTGGTCGAATCTCAGAAGTAGACGAGGGGTTGCACGCGCATCCCGTGGCGTCCCCTGATGATTCGTCTGGCATTTCATCCCGCGATCGTGTATACTCTGTCTGATTCCGCCCAAATCAAAAACTTTTCGGAGTGACGACCTGGCTGCCGGCGAGGTCGTCCTCCAGTCAATCTGGCCTCGATCCATTTTTTCCGGCAGGTACGTCCTGTACCGCTCCGTTCGACTAAGGGGGGTGGCGAGATGCGTGTGTTCCGGTTGCCCGGATTCGCACTGCTTCTCATCATGCTTGTCTGCTCAGCGGGCGCCGGCGGCGTGGCCAGTCTGCCATAAGCCGTT
>JBIOXT010000322.1:0-2038 GCA_044869795.1 bacterium
CGGCTACTCCGTGCCCCGTGCCCCGTTCCCCGTTCCCGGGGTGAGCTTCCGCTGCCCAAGTAGCGCGTAAAACTGGGCAGCGGTCAGGACCTCGTCCAGATCGACCGATTCGTTCGCCGTGTGTGCGATCTCCGGAGTGCCGGGTCCGAACAGCATCGTGGGAATCCCTCGCTCCGCGAAGAATCTGCCGTCGCTGGCCTGGTGGTACCCGACGACGTCGGGATCCAACCCCAGGGTGGTCGCCACCGCCTGCCCGGCGATCACCACGGCCGCGCTGACCGGCGTTTCAATCGGCGGCCCCATCTGGAGCACCTCGACGTCGGCATCCAGCCGGGGATTCTGCGCGTGGAGGTCGGCGATGAGGCGCTCGACTTCTGCGACCGCTTCCTGCACGCGCTCGTTGGGCAGCGTCCGCCGGTCAATGGTTGCTTCACACCAGTCCGCCACGATGTTGGTGGCCACGCCGCCGCGGATCGTTCCGACGCTGATCGACGGCGGTGGGGTCAGCGGGTGTGTCATGCGCTCGAGCCGGGTCACGATCTGCTCGCGGATCGCGAGCAGGACGGTCACCATGTGGTCGATGGCGTTGTTCCCGTCCCAGGGCGTGCTGCCGTGCGCGGCCCGCCCGTGGGTGA
Source organism: bacterium (assembly GCA_044869795.1). Lineage (GTDB taxonomy): Bacteria > Sysuimicrobiota > Sysuimicrobiia > Sysuimicrobiales > Kaftiobacteriaceae > DASXUC01. Next base: position 636 of record JBIOXT010000322.1, read on the forward strand.
TGATCCGCAGCCAGAGAACTCCCTTCTCGGCAACGGCCAGCCGGTTTTGCGTGATCTCGCCCACGACCACGTGGTCGGGCCGCAGCAGGCCTCGGTCCACCAGGAATTCCGTGCCCTTGACGCCCCCGACCTCTTCGTCGCTGACGGCCGTCAGCGTCAGGGTTCCGCGCAGCGGGAGGACGCTCGTCAAGGCCTCGAACGCGGCGACCATCGCGGCCAGCGACGCCTTCGCATCCGCGGCGCCCCGGCCGAACAGCCGCGCCCCCGCGATCTCCGCGCCAAACGGATCGCGGCGCCACGACGCCGGATCTCCGGCGGGGACCGTGTCCATGTGCGTGGTGAACAGGATTTCCGGCTTGCCGGTCCCGATCCGCGCGATCACGTTTGGTTTGCGGGGCTCATCGGCGAGGATCTGAAAGTCAATGCTGGATTGCCGCAGCCGCGCCGCGACGAGGTCGGCGACCTTCCGCGTGTCGCCCGGAGGATTGGAACTATCGGCCCGGACCAAAGCCGCCAGAAAACCGACGACCTCCGCACGGCGCTTCTCAATGTGCACGGCCAGCGCGTGGGCACTCATCCGGGTAACCGGGTAGCCAGGTAGCCAGGGACCACGGGGACCCTGTTCCCCCTGACCATACGGCTTCCTGGCTAAGAAGTTCGGATGCCTTTCGCTACCCGGCTACCCGGCTGCCCGGCTACCGGGGGGCGGGCAAGGCCAGGATCTGCCGGGCCACCCGCACCGCGGCGCTGAGAGGGATGTCCCGGCCCATCTCTAGATCTTGCACGCTCAGCGCGGCGCTGACGTTCGGCGTCACCCCGACGTTCTCCAGACGTACGCCGTGCCCGCTCGCCAGGCGGAACGTCGTCACGCTGATGGCGGACCCGTCGGAGAGGTCCAAGACGATGCTGGCCTCCACCGCGCCGGCCGTCTTTTCCCCGACCAGCTGCCCGCGGCGGTTCTCCTTGATAGCCGCTGCAAGCAGTTCGGCCGCCGACGCGCTGTTGTCGTCGATGAGCACCACCAGCGGCACCGGGGCCGGCAGCAGCGGGGCAGCCGTCGTTCGCACGACTCGAGTGCCGCCCTTCCGCATCTCAATGTAGACGGGGGTGTTGCGGGGCAGCAGCGCGGTGAGCACGGTGTTCAGCTCGTGGAGGAATCCGCCGCTGTTGCCGCGGACGTCCAGCAGCAGGGCCTTGGCGCCGCGGCCAAGCACGCGGGTCAGCGCGGCGCGGAACTCCCGTCCCGTCCCCTCGACAAACTGATAGAGCTTGATGTACCCGATGCCGTTCTCGATGACCTGGGCCTTGAAAATCGCGGGAACCGAAATCGGCGCCCGCATAATCGTGATCGAGAACGCGTCGGCGTGCCCCGGGCGCTGCAGGAGGAGCGTCACGCTGGTCCC
>JBIOXT010000323.1:0-2473 GCA_044869795.1 bacterium
GCTTCGGGCTCCGGGCCCCGGGCTCCGTCAAACTTAGTTCGCAAGCTTGCTACCTGGGACGCTCTGGGTTCCTACCTGTTGCCGCAGCTCTCTTTGAAGGGTATCACGCACATCGCCGACGAGGAAGAACGATCCCGTGATGACCACCACATCGTCAGGACGCGCCAGGGCCAGGGCCCGCCGCACCGCCGCCTGCCGGTCGTCGATGACCTCCACCTGAGCCGCGTAGCGCGCCGCCTCGTCCGCCAGCGTGCGGGCCGGCAGCGGCTTTACGTGCTGGGGTGTGGTCGTGATCACCACGTCCGCCAGCGGCGCAATCAGACTCGTGCAGGCCCGGTGATCGTGCGTGGCAACCATCCCAAAGACGAGGATCAGGCGGCGGCCGGCGAACATTGCCTCCAGCGCCTGTCGCAGCGCGCCCAGCGAGGCCGGATTATGTGCAACATCGATGACCACATACGGGCGTTCCCCGATCACCTCGACGCGTGCGGGGCACTTGACGGTGGCTAGGCCTTTCCGGATCGCGCTGGCGGTCAGGCCGACGCCGCGTTCAGCCAGGACCTCTGCGGTCGTCACCGCCGTGGCGGCATTCGTGAGTTGGTGCGCGCCAACAAGTGGAAGGCGCAGGCGGCCGTAGTCGCCCCACGGTCCGGCCAGCTCGAAGACCTGGTCGTGCAGCGAGGCCTCCAGGGACTGCCAGCGCATGACCTCGTTCACAAGAGAGAGCTTCGCCCGGTGACGCGTGCAGACATCGATGATCGCCGCGAGCGGCTCGGCACTCTGCGGTGCGCTGACGACGGCTCCGCCGGTGCGAATGATGCCTGCCTTCTCCCGCGCAATTTGATCGAGTGTGCCCCCGAGCACGTCCATGTGGTCGTAGCTCACCGGCGTAATCACCGACACGATGGGATCCGCGATGTTGGTGGCATCCAGGCGTCCGCCCAGGCCCACCTCCACGATTGCCAGATCGGCCCGCGAGCGCGCGAAGTACAGGAACGCCAGAGCGACGGAGAGTTCGAAGTAGGTCGGTAGCCCCATGGGATCTGAGGCCATCGCCTCAACGTGCGGCCGGGCCAGTTCCACCAGGGCGGTCAGATCCTCGGGCGAGATCAGCGCGTCGTCCACGCGGATCCGCTCCCGATAGTCAACCAGATGTGGCTTGGTATAGAGGCCCACCCGATGCCCGGCAGCCTGGAACACCGACGCCAGCATCGCTGCCGTGGACCCCTTACCCTTCGTACCTGCGATCAGGACGGTAGGCACCGCCTGGTGCGGATCGCCCAACCGACGGAGGAGAGTCTCCACACGCCGGAGCCGGGAGGCGTCCTGCGGCGGGGGCTGGGGCCGGTCCCTCGTCAGCAGGCCGTCAATGAACGCGCGGGCTTCCTCGTACGCCGTACTCTTCATCGGGGTCTGACCCTTTTGAAAACCCCCGCAGGGGCCGGAGACCGGCTCATCGATGTTGACTCCTAAACCGTGCGCCCGGAGCGCAGTTGCGCCTCTGCGGCCTGAACGGTGTTGCGGAGCAGCATCGCGATCGTCATCGGCCCTACGCCGCCGGGTACCGGCGTGATCCAGCCTGCGACCTCCGCCACTGAGGCAAAGTCCACATCGCCGGCCAATCTGCCGTCCACGCGGTTGACCCCCACGTCCACGACCACGGCGCCGGGTTTGACCATCTCCCGCTTGATCAACCGGGGCTTCCCGGCCGCGACGACCAGAATGTCCGCGCGCCGGGTGTGCGCGGTGAGCTCACGGGTGCGGGTATGGCACATCGTGACTGTGGCGTTCGCCTGAAGGAGCAGCAGGGCCATCGGCCGGCCGACGATGACGCTGCGACCGATGACGACCGCGTCCTTGCCTTCGACGCCGATGCCCGCATGCTCGAGCAGCCGCATGATGCCGGCCGGTGTGCATGGCACAAGCAGCGGCCGTCCAACTGCCAGCGCAGCCATATTCATCGGGCCGAGACCGTCGACGTCCTTCGCCGGATCGACGCGCTCGAACACTGTCCGAGGGTTAATGTGGGGCGGCATGGGTTGCTGAGGAAGAATTCCGTGGATGTCCGGCCGTGCATTGAGATCCGCGATCAGCGCGAGCAGCTCGGCCTCAGAAGTGCTGGCCGGCAGGTGGAATGCCTCTGAGCGCATCCCGGTCCGGCCGAACGCCTCTGCCTTCCGCTTGACGTAGAGCGCCGACGCCGGATCGTCGCCCACGAGAATCGCCGCGAGGGCCGGGGAGATGCCGTACCGCTTCGTCAGCGCCGCCTGGGCGGCGACCTCGAGTTCGACCTGCGCGGCGAGCGACTTGCCATCGAGAATACGGGCTGTCACGCATCTTACCCTTCGGGTCTGCGCGACGCCTCTCCTGTGGTACCGCGAAGGCCGCACTGGAAGGGCAAACACTCAGTCCGCATTCGACCGACTCGCGAGCGCCTCCGATGGCGAAGCGAACTCGGGGAGTTTCCGGTCGG
>JBIOXT010000324.1:0-6673 GCA_044869795.1 bacterium
CGGTGGCGCTGCGGCTGTGGGAGCGCGGGATGATCGATCTCGACGCGCCGGTGGGCTCCTACATCCCGGAATTCGCCGGCGACCGCCGCGAGCTGATCACCCTGCGCCACCTGCTGGCCCACACGTCCGGTCTGCCGGCGTGGGTCATGTTGTACCTGCAGACCCGCACCAGGGACGGCATGCTGGCGGAGATCTGCCGGACACCCCTCATCCACGGTCCCGGCGAGATCGTGGAGTACTCGGACCTGGGCATCCTCCTGCTCGGGTTCGTGCTGGAGCGGCGCACCGGCCGGCGGATCGATGCCCTCGTCGCCGATCACGTCGGCCGGGTACTGGGGCTTTCCGATCTCTCCTTCACGCCGCCCCCGCCGCTGCGGCTGCGGTGCGCGGCGACCGAGCGCGGCAATGCCTACGAGCGTGAGCAGGCCGCGGCTGCCGGGGAGGGATTTCCATGGCGAACCGACGTGCTCGTGGGCGAGGTGCACGATGGGAATGCACACTATGGGATGGACGGCATCGCGCCGCACGCCGGACTCTTTGCCGCCGCGGACGACGTCGCGTCGGCTGCGTTTCAATGGCTGCGGCCCGGTGCGTACCTCCGGGCAGACACGATCGGCGAGGCGACGCGCGATCAACGCACCGCCCCGCAGGGTTATCCACGCGGGCTGGGCTGGGTGCTGCACCATTCCGGGGTCTTCTTTGAGGCATTGGGGCCGCGGTCGTTCGGACACACCGGATTCACCGGCACGTCGCTGGCCGTCGACCCTGCGCAGGAACTCGTCGTCGTGCTGCTGACGAACCGGGTGCACCCGAAGGCCGATGATCTGCGCATTCAGGATTTCCGGATCGCATTCCACTATGCCGTGATGGAGGTACTGCGGTGAGTCTATCCTTCGAAGATCTGCCCGTGACCGAGCGGTCGAATCCGGCCAGCGCGGCCCTGGATCGCCTGGCGACGAGGGAGATCGTGGAGTTGATCAACGCCGAAGATACCCAGGTCGCCGCGGCCGTGCGCTGGGCGCTGCCGGCGATTACCCGGGCGGTCGATCTGATCGCCGAGCGGATCGGCTCCGGCGGCCGGCTGATCTATGTCGGGGCGGGGACGAGCGGGCGCATCGGCCTGCTCGACGCCGCGGAGTGGGGCCCGACGTTCGGCACCCCGACGGGCACGGTCCGCGCGATCATCGCCGGCGGACCCGGTGCCGCGGTCGAGGTGGCCGCGGACGTCGAGGATGCCGCGGAACTCGGTGCGGTCGACCTGGCCGCGCGCGAGGTGACGGCGGGCGACGTCGTCGTCGGCATCACGGCGAGCGGTCGTACGCCGTATGTGCTCGGCGCTCTGCAGGCGGCCCGGGAGGCCGGTGCGGCGACCGTGTCCATCGCCTGCAACCCGAATCCGCCCATCGGCGACGTATCCGACGTGGCCATCGTCGCCGTGACCGGGCCGGAGATCATCTCGGGATCGACCCGCTTGAAGGCCGGGACGGCGCAGAAACTGATCCTGAACATGATCAGTACGGCAGTGAACGTCAAGTTGGGCAAGGTCTATGGCAACCTCATGGTCGACGTGCAGCCGCTGAACAAGAAGCTGCTGGAGCGGGCGGGGCGCATCGTGGCCGAAGCCGCCGCTGTGTCCGTGGATGATGCTGCGCGGCTCCTCGAAGCCGCCGGCGGCAACGTGAAGGCTGCGATCGTGATGGCCGCGTCCGGAGCGGATCTTCCAGAGGCTCAACGGCGCCTGGAACGCGCCCGCGGCTTCGTTCGCGCCGCGATCGAAGGAGGGGACTGACGCTGACCGAGTTTACCTGGCCTTCGACGAAGAACCCGCTGCGCGTCCTCGGTCTGATCTCGGGGACGTCGGCCGACGGCATCGACGCCGCGCTGGTCGAGGTCTCCCGCCGGGACGCGGGGATCGGCGTCCGCACGCTGGCGACCCTGACCCGGCCTTACACTCCAACCGAGCGTGACCGCGTCTTGACGCTGTGCCGGCCCAGCGCTCCGGTGGAGGATGTCTGCGCGGCCAATTTCGATCTGGCGGAGTGGTTCGCGGCCGCGGCGTTGGAGACGCTGCGCCTGGCCGGGACGAACCCCGAAGACTGTGATCTGATCGCCTCGCACGGCCAGACGATCTGGCACATCCCCGGCCACAGCACGCTGCAGATCGGCTCGGCGGCGGTCATCGCCGAGCGGACCAGCCTGCCGGTGGTCGGCAACTTTCGGGCTCGCGACATGGCGGCCGGCGGCCAGGGCGCGCCGCTCGTCTCGTTTGTAGACTACCTGCTGTTTCGCGATCCGCGGCACAGCCGCGCCGTGCAGAACCTCGGCGGCATCGGAAACGTGACCTGGCTTCCCGCAGGCGCCGCGCCGGAGGACGTAGTCTCGTTTGACACCGGCCCCGCGAACATGCTCATCGACGGCGCGATGCAGTTGTTGTTCGACCGGCCCTACGATCGGAACGGCGACACCGCGTCCGCAGGCCGGGTCGACGACGGCCTGCTGGCCGAATTGCTGACCGACCCCTATTACGCGGTACGGCCGCCGAAGGCGACCGGGCGCGAGAAATTCGGCTTCGCCTATGCGCGTGACCTGATCGACCGCTGGGGCCGGACGGTGCGTCCTGAGGATCTCGTCGCGACGGTCACGATGCTGACGGCGCGGACGATCGCGGATGCCTATCGAACGTTTCTGCCGCCCACTGAGGACGTGGTGCTCGGCGGCGGCGGAGTCCACAATGCCAGACTCGTCGAATGGCTGACCGAGCTGCTGGCGCCCGTGCCCGTGCGCTCGAGCGGCGAGTACGGCGTGGATCCCGACTTCAAGGAAGCGATTGCATTCGCCGTGCTTGGGGCGGAGACGGCTTGGGGCCGGCCGGGGAATCTACCGTCGGCGACCGGCGCGCGCCGTCCCGTGATTCTCGGAGACCTTACTCCCGCCTAGCGGTGCCGCCTCTGATCAGGTCGCCGGTGGAGGAGGACCGGCAAGGCCCACGCGGCCGTGCCACGCGGCCGGCCATCCCGGCAGCGTGGTGCCGATCAGCAGCGCCAGGAGCGCGGCGAAGAACGTCAGGCGGTAGGCCCGCTCAAACCCACTCACGTACTCGTCACACGCCTGCCGGATCAGCGAGAGTGTCACCGGCGCCGTGCGGGTCGCCGTGCTGACGGGAATGGAGGACGACTGGGAGCGAACGACGCGGACCTCGCACAATCCGGTCCGCCGGGCCGCTGCCTCCGGCGCTTCGAGGAAGGTCCGCTGCAGACTCTTGACCTGCGGCGACAGCGTGCTGGCGAGGATCGTGGCCAGGACGGCGACGCCGATGGACTGAACGACGAAACGCGTGGAGTTGATCAGCGACGACCCGCGGGCCACACCGTCCCGGGGCACATCTCCCAGCGCCGTGACGAACGTCGTCTGGACCGTCAGCCCGAGCGCCAGCCCGCGCATCGCGAGCAGCACGAGGATCCAGCGGATCGGCGTGTCGGCAGTGATCTCCGAGAGTTGCCACGTGTTCACCATCAGGACGCCGAAACCGGCCGCCAGCAGGGGACGGGGGCCGATCTTGTCGTAGAGCCGTCCGGCGATCGGCGTGGTTATTGCGGCCGTCACCGCCAGCGGCAGGAGGATCAACCCCGTCTCCAGCGCGGTTCGTCCGCGCAGCGCCTGAAGATATACGGGCATCAGGAACTCCGCCCCAAACAGCGCGAGGACGGACACGTAGCCGACCAGACTCGCCCGCAGGAAGTTCCTGCGCGCGAAGAGCCGCAGGTTGAGCAGCGGCGACGAGGTCCGGAAGAGTTCATAGACGGCGAAGACGGCGAGCGACGCCAACCCGATCCCAAACCACAGCACGACCGGGCCGGACGTCCAACCGTGATCCGCGGCAATCGAGGCCGCGTACAGGACCGACCCGAAGCCTGCGACGGACGTGAGGATGCTGATCAGGCTGAGCGGCGGCGCCTGCGGGCTGCGGCGCTCTCGCAGGAATCTCGACGCCAGCGTGAGTCCAAGCAGACCGATCGGAATGTTGATGAAGAAAATCCACCGCCAGAGCTGGTGATCCACGAGCAGACCACCGAGGATCGGGCCCAGGGCCGGTGCCACGAGCAGGGCGATGCCGAACACACCCAGCGCCAGGCCCTGCTCCGCGGGCGGGAACGCCGCGAAGAGCATGGCGCTGCCCAGCGGAATCGCAATGCCGCCGCCGATGCCCTGCAGCGCTCGGGATCCGACCAGGTACCACAGGCCGGGGGCGAGCCCCGACAGCAGCGACCCGGTCAGGAATGTCGCCAGGCCGGTGACGTAGATCCGTTTGATGCCGAAGCGATCGGCGAGAAAGCCGGCCAGCGGGGTGCTCATGCCCAATGCCAACACGTAGATGCTGATGATCCACTGGGAGTCGTTGATGCCGGCGCCGAACTCGGTCCGCAGAGTCTGAAACGCGACGTTGACGACGGTTGTGTCCAGGATCACCATGAAGATGCCGAAGATGACGGAGATCAGTACCTTCCACTTATATGGAAGCCCCGATTGGGCAGGCTGTGCCGGCTGCAGTGTCTGGTTGATCACAGGATGCTCCTAGGATCAATACAACTATGAGGAGTGTAGGAACATTCCGATCCGAAACGTTTTCGATTGATCCCCGGACGCGGTTAGGCCCGGTCGCGCTCGCTGTCCGCGATCTGGAGCGTCAGGCCGAATTCTATCAGCAGGCGCTCGGGTTCCGCGTGCACTGGCGCCGGGAGACGTCGGCGGGGCTCGGCGCCGGCGGCGAAGACCTCGTACAGATGACCGCGCTGCCCGGCGGGCGGCGTGTCCGCGGAACGACAGGCCTGTACCATTTCGCGGTCCTGTTCCCTACGCGCCGCGAGTTCGCGCGCGTTCTCGCCCGCCTGATCGCGATGCGATATCCGAATGCGCCGACGGACCACCTGATGACGGAGACGACCTACCTCGACGATCCTGAAGGCAACGGTATCGAGCTGTACGTGGATACCCCCCAGCGTGGAACGTGGTTCATGGACGGTGGAGTGTTCGCTGCCCGCGACAATCAGGGCAGGCTGCACTCGGGACGGGAAGTGCTCGACGTCGAGTCCGTGTTGAGAGAACTCCAGCCCAGCGACCGCCTGGACGAGCCGGTGCCGGAACAGACCAGGATTGGGCACGTCCACCTGCACGTCGCCGATCTCGACGCGGCCGTCCGATTCTACAACGGAGTTCTGGGGTTCGACGTCAAAGGCGATGCCCGCGCCATCGGGGCGGTCTTCGTATCCGCCGGCGGCTACCACCACCACATCGGGCTCAATACGTGGGCGGGTGAAGGTGCGCCGCCTCCTCCACCCGACGCGCTGGGCCTGCGGCACTTCACGATCGTCCTGCCATCCGAAGAAGCACTGGCCGATGTCGCGGGCCGCGTCGACGACGAGAGCATCACCCGCGAACGAACCGCGGATGGCTGGCTGATCAGAGACCCATCAGGCAATGGTATTGCGCTGGCTACGACTTCTTTGCGTTGATGTTGACCATCCACTCGGTTCCGAACTTGTCGGTCAGCGCCCCAAAAGTGTCACCCCAGAACGCTTTCTCGAGCGGGGATCTGACCTTCCCATCGGCGCTCAGGCCTTCGAAGATCTTCCGCAGCTTGGCCTCGTCCTCGCCGCTGATCGAGAGTTCAATCTTCCCGATACCGAGATGCTTGTCACTGTCGCTACCCATCAGGGTGATGTCGCCGCCCCGCAGCGCGGCGTGGATGATCTTGTCCTTCATCTTCTCTTTCCCGGGTGTGTCGCCCGGGACCTCACCGTAGGTCTGCATGTCAAGCGTGCCGCCGAAGACCCGCTTGTAGAACTCCATCGCCTCGCGGCAGTTGCCGTCAAAGAATAGGTACGCATCCAGCGAGAGGTTCGCCATCGTGCCTCCTTCGGTGCCGCTGCACCGGCATGCGAGATACTCTTCTGCTCATCATAACCGAATAGCATCTAATCTCATCGGGGCTGATAGCGGGCGAAGACGACTCCATTATCGAAGGGCCGTGCTTCCGTCAACTTCAGATTCTTCGTGTTCACGTTCGCGAACAAGGGTTTGCCACTCCCGAGAATGCGTGTATGCGTTCCACTGGTCATCGGGAGTGATGAACTTGAACCAATCGATCTCGCCGTGTGGGCCGGCAAAGAACCCGTCGAGCGTGACGTGATTGAAAACGGATATTCTTCCCATTTCCGCAGCTCTTGATCGTAGATTACGCGCTACGCGGCTGGACCGCTACTATGCGGACTGGTAAGATGAAGCTTGCGTTTCGCTCCGCGGTAGCTCAATGGTAGAGCGTCCGGCTGTTAACCGGAGGGTTGTAGGTTCGAATCCTACCCGCGGAGCCATTCGAACATCTTTGATAGCGCCCGGGCAATTCGCGACGCTTCGAACCTCCCCCGATTGCTATAATCCGCGAGCCTGCCGTAATGATGGAAGATTTCCGGAAGTCGGAATCCTCTTTTCCTCATATGAAGTAGCAAATCAAGAAGGGCCTCTAGCCGTGGAAACATTCTCGGAGGCGATCGAGTCCTTCTTCGACGCGATCCGTGGGGATAGCGCGGCACCGTACGATGAGGCCCGGCACATCGATGGACCAAGCTGATGTGGAAATCCGTAGGTTGAGGCTGCCACACAAAGATTGGACGGCTCA
>JBIOXT010000325.1:0-2042 GCA_044869795.1 bacterium
CGCGGTGGTCATCGATCCCGTGGCCGGCGGTCTGGTTCCGGATCGGCCGCGGCCCGGCGGCAACCTCACGGGGTTTACCAGCTTCGATCCAGAGGAAATGCGACCCCATCTGGAAATTCTCAACGAGGCGCTCCCAGGGCTCGCCCGGGTGGCGTTCCTCGGGGACGCGGGTGTCCCTGGCTCCCCGGAAGCGTCCAAAGCCTGGGATGAGCGGCAGGCGCAGGCGGTCGGTCTCCACTCTCAGACTCTGAGGGTCCGAGGGCCCAGCCCTGACTGGGAAGGCGCGTTCGAGGCCGCCCGCCGCGCGCAGGCCCAGGCCATATTGGTCCTGGAAATGCCCGCCACCATCGAGCATCGACGCCGGATCGCTGAATTGGCGATTAGGGATCGGCTGCCGACACTGTTCGTCGGAAGCTATGGGGACAGCGGTGGCTTGATCGCGTACGGCACGAGCCGCGGTGAGACAGGGCGACAGCTGGCCGCGTACGTAGATAAGATCCTTAAAGGTGCGCAACCGGGCGCGCTACCCGTGGAGCGCCTGACGCGTTACGAACTGATCCTCAACCTCGGGACAGCCAGATCGATCGGCGTGACGATTCCTTCTGCGCTGGTCAAGCGAGCGGACCGAGTCATTCAGTGAGATGCACCAATGCTGCCGAACTTCCGTAATCGCCCGCCGGCGCTGCGCGCCGCGGCTGATACCGGCGTATGCAGAGACGTGGGGCGTTAGCAGCGGTTCAGATTGTCGTCAGCGAAAAGCGTAGGGACGAAAGCGCTCTGGGGAACCACGTCAGGTGACGGCTCGGGATTTCCGCCAGCTTCGAGAGGACGTGTCCCGGTCCAAACACCGCGTCCGCCGGAGATGATCGCCGGGAGCGGTGAACAGATGACGCTACGCGCGGTCGCGCGTCTGGCGACGCCTGCAATATCGTCGGCGGCGAACCGGCCGAGGTAAGACAGAAGCTCGATGTTTTGCGCCGCCATTGTGACGCGGTGGGTCGCGATTACGACAAGATCGAAAAGACCCATCTCCAGCACTGGCTCCTTGCCCGCGACGCGGCCGCGGTGGCAGCGAAGCGCGGGCGGCTGGCTGCCCGCGGACCATTGCGCGGCTTTGTCGGTACGGTGTCCGAGGCCATCGATCGATCGGGCAATACCAGGACGCCGGCGTCGAGTTGCTAATCGCCAGCGATCAACGGAACGACGCAGAGACCCGTGAACTTTTCGCTTCGGACGTCATGCCGCACTTTGCCTGATGGAAGGTTTGTCGGGACCCCGATCTGCAGTCGCGACACCGCGTGCGTTGCCCCTCCTTTTTCCAGCAACGATCGGACTTGACCGGCCTCTCCGCACTGACCGCTCGTGTTGCCTGTATCAACGAGTGCGAAACTCGTGATCTTGATCGTGGAGCCCAAGCCACGCCCCGCTGGTCCGCTACCGGAGCTTCCAGTATCAGGCCGCGTCCTGGGACCGCCCGCGCCGAGTCATCGCCAAGGTCGAGCGGCTCTCCCGTCACCGCTTCCGGGCGAATGAGGTGCGGCTGCTCTTGGGGGTCACCGCGTACAACCTCGGGAATCTCCTGCGTCGGTTTGCCCTGCCCCGGGCCTATCCAGAGCTGGTCGCTGACGAGCCTCCAGCAACGAGTCTTCAAGATGACTCTTCAAGACGGACGGCTGATCCGGCATACCGGTACCTCGTCCTGCAGCTCGCCGAGAGCTACTTGACGCCGTGCCTGTTCCGCCAGATTCTTGGACGCATCGAGCGACTGGCGTGGCACCCGACCTGATCACCGGCCCGCACCCGGACCGAGGGCATGAGGGCGAGGTCGAATCAGCCGGCGGTGTCTCTGGAAGAGACGACCGAGGTGAGCGAACTCCGAAGTCTGGCGTCGATGGCAGCCCCGCTCCTCCAGAGAAGGGCTCTTGTCGACCCGTCGCGAAGGAAGAGAGAGCTGGTGGGGGCTGCCCGCCTCGTTCAATGCCATGAGACGGGGCACGGGTTCCATATCGGAGATTCCGGCTACTTCGACTTCCCCGTATTCA
>JBIOXT010000326.1:0-29010 GCA_044869795.1 bacterium
GCAGGGGAACCCGGTCGGCGCCAATGAAGGCGGCTACCTGGTGCTGACCCGGCCGTGGCCGGCGATGCTGCGCGGGATCTACGGCGATCCGCAGCGCTACCAGCAGCAGTATTGGACCCGGTTTCCCGGCGTGTACTTCACCGGCGACGGTGCCAAGCGCGACGAGGACGGCTATCTCTGGCTGCTGGGTCGCGTGGACGATGTGATCAACGTCGCCGGACATCGCATCGGGACCTATGAGGTCGAGTCCGCGCTGGTCGATCATCCCGCGGTGGCCGAGTCCGCGGTGATCGGCGTGACCGACGAGATCAAGGGCCAGGCGATCGCGGCGTTTGTCACACTCAAAGAAGGCAACACCGGCGGGGCGGAGATGGTGAATGCGTTGAAGGAGCACGTCACCAAGAAGATCGGTGCGCTGGCCCGTCCTCAGGAAATCCTGTTCGCCGCGGAACTGCCCAAGACGCGCAGCGGAAAGATCATGCGGCGGCTGCTGCGAGACATCGCGGAAGGGCGCGTGCTGGGCGATACGACGACGCTGGCCGATCCCACCGTGGTGCAGTCGCTGAAAGATCGCTACGAGGAAGAGGCGAGTTCCTAACGGAAGAGCCCCGCACCCGCGAGCTGCGCATCCTCAACGCGATTGCCGAGGCGCTGAACAGCGCTCCCGACGTTCAGCAGGCCCTCGACCGAACGCTGGCACTGGTCACCGACCTCCTCGGGCTGCGCACCGGATGGATCTGGCTGCTCGATCCGGAAACCCAGCACTTTTACAGCGCCGTGGCCCGCCAGTTGCCCCCGTACCTTCAGGAACCGGTGCGCATGACGGGCAAATCCTGCTGGTGCATCGACGATTTCACCGCAGGCGACCTCACGCCCAGAAACATCGACATCCTGGAGTGCAGCCGGCTGCGGCCCGCCGTCCAGAAGAAGGACACGGCGCTGACGCAGGGCTTGGCCTATCACGCCAGCGTTCCCCTCTACTTTCAGGACAAGCCGTTGGGCATCATGAACGTCACCGGGCCCTCGTGGCGCCGGCTGACCGACGAGGAACTCCACCTGCTGTCGACGATCGCCTATGAAGTCGGAATCGCCGTGGAGCGGGCGCGCCTGGCCGGCGAGAGCGCGCGGCTGGCCCTGGTGGAGGAACGCGCGCGGCTGGCGCGGGAAATCCACGACACGCTTGCCCAGGGCCTGACCGCGATCGCCCTGCACCTGGAGGGCGCGCTGCGTCACCTGGACGACAAGCCGGCCGCAGCCCGCGAGCGTCTCGAACGGGCGCTGGCGACCGCGCGGACTTCACTGGAGGAGGCGCGGCGCTCGGTGCTCAACCTGCGTGCGGCGCCGCTGGCCGGCAAGCCGCTGGCCGAGGCCCTCGGCGCGCTGGCCCGCACGTTTACCTCGGAGTCAGGGATCCGTGTCCGCGTCCGCGCGCAGCACCCCCGGCCGCTGCCGCTGCGGGTGGAAGCGGAGCTGTTTCGCGTTGCGCAGGAAGCGCTGACCAACGTGCGGCGCCACGCGCACGCCACCGAAGTGGTGATGACGCTGGAGTCCACGCCGCGGCGTGTCCGGCTCACAGTGCAGGACAACGGAAGGGGATTCGACCCTGCCGCGGTCAGCCAGGACCGGCACGGGATCGTTGGGATGCGCGAGCGGGCCGCTCTGCTGGGCGGTCAAATGCGCCTGCGCAGCCGCGGCGTGGGCAGGGCGCCGGGCACGAGGGTCACGGTTTCGGTCCCGATCACGACGGACCAGCAATGATCCGCATCCTGGTCGTCGATGATCATCCGGTGGTTCGGGAAGGCCTCGTGGCCACGCTGGAGGACGATCCGGAATTCAGCGTGGTGGGGGCGGCGGGCTCCGCGGAAGAAGCGCTCGACCTGTCCGCAGCGCAGCAGCCCGACGTGATCCTCCTCGATCTGGAACTGCCGGGAATGGACGGGCTGCAGGCGATCCCCGCGCTCACCGCCGCGCATGCGCAGGCCCGGGTCATCATTCTCACCGCCTACGACACCGATGAACGGGTCCTCGGGGCGATCCGCTCCGGGGCGAAGGGATACCTGCTGAAGGGGGCGGGCCTGGAGGAGATCGCCCGGGCGATCCGCGCCGTGCACGCCGGTGGGTCGTACCTGGAGCCGCGTGTGGCGTCGAAGGTCCTGGCCGAGGTCAGCGCGCCGCGCCGGAGAACCGCGCTGAGCCGCCGCGAGCGTGATGTTTTGAAGCTGGTCGCCGACGGGCGGTCCAACAAGCAGATTGCCCGCGCGATGAAGATCACTGAGCGTACGGTCAAGTTCCACATCACCTCGATCCTGAACAAGCTGGGCGCAGAAAATCGCGCGCAGGCGGTGGCGCTGGCGGCCCAACAGGGGCTACTGTAGCTTCCCCTGTCCATTTGGGCAGGTCCGTTCGTCGGCACCAACTCATCCTGACTCTGCCATGCTGGAGTCGGAGACCTGTGGAGGATTGCCATGCGACTGCAAGGACAGGTTGCGCTGATCACTGGGGCCTCGAAGGGCTTGGGCCGCGAGATCGCCCGGCGGTACGCGGATGCGGGCGCGAAACTCGTGCTGGTTGCCCGGGGTGAGCGGGCCGTCAGAGACGTCGCCGAAGAACTGGCCGAGCGCACCGAAGTCCTCGCGGTGGCCGCCGATGTCAGCGAGGACGCGGAAGGGGTCGCCAAAGCCGCGCTGGATCGGTTCGGCCGGGTGGACGTGTTGATCAACAACGCCTCACAGATCGGTCCCAGCCCGATGCCGGCGCTCGATTCCTATCCCTGGGATGCGCTGCTCCACGTGTTTCGAGTCAATGTCGCCGCTCCGCTGCACCTGATCCAGCTGCTCCTCCCGCAGATGAAGGCGCGCGGCGACGGGGTGATCATCAACGTGACCTCGGACGCCGGCGTCATAGCCTATCCGGGCTGGGGCGGCTACGGCGCCAGCAAGGCGGCGTTGGAACACATCTCGCGCGTGCTCGCGGCTGAACTGGAGGGGACCGGCATCAGAGTCTACGTCGTCGATCCGGGCGACATGGACACGGAGATGCACCGGCAGGCGGAGCCCGGGGTCGACCTGTCGCATCTTCCGGGTCCGGAGGTGCCGGCGCCTGCGTTTGTGTGGTTGGTGGAAGAGGAGACTGCGCCATCCGGACGGTTCGAGGCGATGAAAATCCTTAAGCGCGAGATTGCTTCGTCGCTGCGCTCCTCGCAATGACTGACCACGTAGTCATGGCTCCAGTCATCGAATTCACCGTTCCGCCGGAACTGGAAGCGCATGAGCCCCCGGAGGCGCGAGGACTCACGCGTGACGGAGTCCGGATGCTCGTCTCCTCCCGGGACGGCGATGAGATCATCCACGCGCGGTTTACCGATCTTCCGAACTTTCTGCGCGAAGGCGACGTGGTTGTCGTCAACGTTTCCGCCACCCTTCCCGCCGCACTGACCGCCCGGCGTGCCGACGGCAGCGAGGTGGCCGTGCACCTCTCGACGCGGCTGCCTGCCGGCCTGTACGTTGTCGAGTTCCGTAAGACTACCGTGTCCGCCGGCGAGACGATGGCGTTGCCCGACGGCGGGGCGGTCACGGCACTCGTTCCGTATGCCGCGGGATCACGGCTGTGGGTCGCGCGCCTCGATCTCCCGTTCCCGCCGCTCGACTATCTTGATCGCTGGGGACGTCCCATCGCGTATCCCTACGTGGACGGGACGTGGCCGCTGGAGTCATACCAGACCGTCTACGCGGCCGTGCCTGGGTCGGCGGAGATGCCGTCGGCGGGGCGCGCGTTCACGCCGGCGGTTCTCGAGCGCTTGTTCCTCCGCGGAGTGACCGTGACGCCGCTGGTCCTGCACACCGGCGTGGCGAGTCTGGAGTTTCCCGAGCCACCGTATGAGGAGTACTACGAAGTGCCCCTCGAGACCGCCGAAGACATCCGCGCGGCGAAAGCTCGGGGCGGACGGATCATTGCGGTCGGCACAACGGTTGTCCGCGCGCTGGAAAGTTCGGTCGATGGGCGGGGTCGTCTGGTCGCTTCGCGGGGATGGACCGATCTGGTGATCGCCGACCATTTCCCGCTGCGGGTCGTCGATGGTCTGCTCACCGGCTTCCATGAGCCCAAGGCAACCCACCTGGCGATGCTTGAAGCCGTCGCCGGAAGAGATCGCGTCGAGCGAGTCTATCGGAGCGCTTTGGAGAGCGGGTACCTGTGGCATGAGTTCGGCGACCTCAATCTATGGCTGCCCTCTGACAGCGACTGAACCTTTCGGTCCGGCCCGTCGTTAGAATTCGTATGATGATGCGAAAACTGCTTGCCGCTCTCGCGGCGGTTGTGATCGTTGCTGCCCCGGTGCCCGGGGCGGCGGCGCCGGCAAGTCCACAGCGCTTTGCCATCGTCCCGGCGGAGTCGTTGGTCACCTACCGCGTGGACGAGATTCTGTTCAACGAGGGCAACCGGCTGAATACGGCGGTGGGCACGACCCGGGCGATCAAGGGCGACATCTCGGTGGACCGGTCGAACCCGCGGGCCAGCCGGATTGGGACCATCACCATCGACATCAGCACGTTCGAGTCCGACAGCCCGCGTCGCGACGCCGCGATCCGCCGGTTCTGGCTCGAGTCGAGCCGGTTTCCGACCGCGGAGTTCGTCCCGGTGACGATCACGGGACTACCGGCGGCATACACGGATGGGCAGGAGCTTCATCTGAAGGTGACCGGAAACCTCAAGGTACGCAACGTCGTGCGGCCCAACACGACGTTCGAGACCGTCCTCAAGCTCACCGGCAACACGCTGACCGGCACCGCGACGACGGAGGTGCTGATGACCGACTTCGGCTTCAATCCGCCCTCGCTGGTTTTCCTGCGCACGGAAAACGAGGTCCGCCTCGAACTGAAGTTCACGGCCAAGCCTCCACCTTAGCCCGTCATTGCGAGGAGCGTAGCGACGAAGCACTCCCGAGACTGCTTCGCTCGCAATGACGAGGTGGGAGACTCGACTCGCCGGCGGGAATCTACTCTCCATGCCCGATCCGGTGCTCCACGTATCAGAACTCTCCAAGACGTTCCTTGTTCCCGAACGCGAAGCCGGCGTCCGGGCGGCCCTGCGCAGCCTCTTCCGTCGGAAGCATCGGCAGGTCAAAGCCGTGGACACCATTTCCTTCACCGTTGCCGCCGGCGAGGTCGTCGGCTTCCTCGGCCCCAACGGCGCCGGCAAGACCACCACCCTGAAGATGCTCTCCGGATTGCTCTACCCCACCGCCGGAGAGGTCAGCGTCCTGGGCTTTACGCCGTCGCGGCGTCAGCGCGAGCTGCTCTCGCAGATCACGCTGGTGATGGGCCAGCGCAACCAGCTGATTTGGGACCTGCCGGTCGTCGATTCATTTGAGCTGAACCGCGCGATCTACCGCATTCCGCCGGATGTCTTCGGCCCGACACGCGACGAGTTCGTGGAGCTGCTCGACCTCCAGCCCCTGCTGCACAAACCGGTGCGCAATCTGTCCCTGGGGGAACGGATGAAGGTCGAGATCGCCGCCTCGCTGCTGCACCGGCCGCGGGTGCTGTTTCTCGACGAGCCGACGATCGGCCTGGACGTCACGATGCAGCGCCGGATCCGGGCGTTCCTCGCCGAGTACAACCGCCGGACCGGCGCGACGGTGCTGCTGACCAGCCACTACATGGCCGACGTGGAGGCGCTGTGCCGGCGCGTCATCGTCATCCACCATGGACGGATCCTCTACGACGGAGATCTTTCCGCGCTGGTCGGCCGCTTTACCGCCAGCAAGACGATCGGCCTGACGGTCGAGGATGGGACCGCCGACCTGTCCGCGTACGGTGAGATCATCGGCCGCGATGGCGGCAGAATCACGCTGCGCGTGCCGAAGGCCGACGCGACCCGGATCGCCGGGCAGCTGCTCAACGCGTTTCCGGTGACCGATCTGACGATCGAGGAACCTCCGATCGAAGACGCCATCGAGCAGGTCTTCGCGCAGGAGCCATGACGATGCGTCCGTGGATCGACTTCTACTGGACCAACATGAAGACGGCCATTGCGATGCAGTTTCAGTACCGCGTCGCCAACTACTTTTACATGATCGGGATGATCGCCGAGCCGGTCATCTACCTGATCGTCTGGTCGACGGTGGCGCAGTCGCGCGGCGGCAGCGTCGGCGGGTTCACCCCGGGCGCCTTTGCCGCGTACTACATCGTGTGGACGCTGGTCCGCAACATGAACATCGTCTTCACGCCCTACGGCTGGGAATGGCGGATCCGCCAGGGGGAGCTGTCGGCGATGCTCCTGCGCCCGGTGCATGTGCTGCACTACGACGTCTCGTATTTCGCCGGGTGGAAAGTCGTCGTCATCATCTTGTGGCTGCCGATCGCTGTCGTGCTGTCCGCCGTGTTCCATCCCACCTTCAGCATCACCCCGCTGGGGGTCGTGGGCTTCTTCTTTTCGATCTGGGGCGCGTACTTGATCCGCACGATGTGGCAGTCGGCGCTCGGACTGATCACGTTCTGGACGGTGCGGGTGAGTGCGATCTTTGAACTGTACTTTGCCGCCGAACTGCTGCTGTCCGGACGGCTGGTGCCCATCGCGCTGCTCCCGCCCTGGGCGCAGCGGATCGCCGATTTCTTGCCGTTCCGCTGGTCGTTCGGCTTCCCCATCGAAACCCTGGCCGGCAATCTGACGCCCACCCAGCTGCTGTCCGGGCTCCTGATGCAGGCGCTGTGGATCGCCGGCGGCATCGCCGTCGTCGGCACGGTGTGGCGGTTCGCGGTCCGCCATTACTCGGCGGTGGGAGGTTAGCGTGCGACCGATCCGCCTGGCCTGGCTCTACCTGCGGTTGGGCATTCTCAATGAACTGCAGTATCGCGTCAACTTCTTCGTGCAGATCCTGCAGTCGACGGTCGCGCTGGGCACCGGGCTCGCCGCGCTGGCGTTGGTGTTCAGCTACACGCAGTCCCTCGCCGGCTGGAGCCACCCTGAACTGCTGGCCGTCCTCGGGGTGTACGTCTTGGTCGGCGGGCTGATCAAGATGACCATCCAGCCCAACATGAGCCGGCTGATGGAAGACGTTCAGCAAGGCACGCTGGATTACGTCCTCACGAAGCCCGAAGATGCCCAGGTCCTCGTCAGCGTACGTGAACTTCGGCTGTGGCAGGTTGTCGACGTCGTCCTGGGCGGCATCGTGCTGAGCGTGGCGATCTCGCGGTTGGGTCAGACGGTCGGCGTCCGCGAGGCGCTGCTCTTCGCCCTGGCGCTGGCGCTCGCCGGGGCGATGATCTACAGTCTGTGGCTGATCATCACGACCGGCGCGTTCTGGGTCGTGCGGATGGAGAACGTGATCGAGTTGCTGCAGGGCCTCTATCAGGCCGGGCGCTGGCCGGTGGACGTCTATCCCGGCGCACTCCGCCTGGGGCTGACGTTTCTGGTTCCGGTCGGGATTGCGATCACGGTTCCCGCGGAGGCGCTGACGGCGCGGCTGACGTCTTCCACGCTGCTCCTGGCCGTCGTCGTCGCAGCGACCCTGCTGCTGTTCTCGCGCTGGTTCTGGACGTTCGGCCTGCGCCACTACAGCGGCGCGTCAGCCTGAGCCGCCGGCGCGGCGAAGGCCGGGGCATCGGCGCGCCTGCTGATCAGCAGGTATGTTCGGATCGGGCCCTTCCCCTTCACGTCGACGACGCCGCGCTCCTCGAGGACGTAGCGATCGCGCAGCCGGGCGCACACTTCCGCGGTGACCTGGATCCTTCCCGGTAGGCCGTGTGACTCCATGCGGCTGGCTGTGTTCACCGTATCGCCCCACAAGTCGTAGATGAACTTCTTGCGCCCGATCACTCCTGCGACAACCGGCCCCGTGTGGATGCCGATGCGCAGCTGCAGGGTCGCGCCGAGGCGGGCTGAGTGCCGCTCCATTACCGGCGCCATCTGCAGCGCCATCTCCGCGACCGCTTCGACGTGATCCGGCCGGGGGATCGGAAGCCCGCCGACCACCATGTAGGCATCCCCGATGGTCTTGATCTTCTCCAGTCTGTAGCGTTCCGCCAGCGCGTCGAACTCCGTAAAGATGTCGTTCAGCAGGGCCACGAGGCGCTGTGGAGGGATGCCCGCCGAGAACTCTGTGAAATCGACAACGTCGGCGAACAGCACCGTCACGTCCGCAAACGCCTCGGCGATCGATGAGGGGTCATGCTTCAGCCGCTGCGCGATCGGTTGTGGCAAGACGTTCAACAGCAGCCGTTCTGACCGTTCCTGCGCAAGCTCGCGTTCTCTTGTGAAGTACCGGGTGATCAGATAGACGATCGTGCACACGCCGGTCACGTTCATGACAAAAAACAGCGTTCGCACCCCCGCGCCGACCGCAGGTGCCTGAGGGGCGATTCGCGCATCCACCAAGCCCGAGAGCGCGGCCAATGCGATGAAGCCGATGAGCCAGGTGAGAGCGCTGCGCGTCCCCGCAAAGAGCAATGCCCCCACCGGGGCCATGAACGCCCACAGCATCACGGCGCCCGAATTGACAAACCCGCCAAGGCTCCACTGGACGGCGAACGGCAGCAAGAGAAGCAGAACGAACTGGGAAAAGCGGAACAACCCGTAGCGTTTTGTCAGGACGAACTGAGTCACCACGCTCAGAGAGATGATCGAGTACCCGAGTGGAATGATCGCAGCAGTATAGAGTCCGAGCAGAGCATAAAGTGCTGCCCAGATGAAACCGACGAGGATAAACATCGACGCCGCCAGCGTCACCGTCCCCTTACGCAGGCGAGTCTCATCATCGTCGCTGGGGAGCACGCCGGCCGCTGCGAGGCGCGCGACCCGGTCTGGGACGCTTTTCATGGTGTGAGCACTTCCTTCGATCGACGGATGCGTCCTTCCCGGCGATGCCCAGGAAGCCATGGCCCACGGTCGAAAGACACCACTATCCAAGGAGGATCTCGTGAAACTCGAGATTGATCCCACCAAGACCTATCCACGCCGTTTTGTGCCCGACGCCGCCGACATGGGGACGTGGGAGGCAATCGAGCCGCTCGGTGAAGCGCTGCTGGCGCGGTCGGTCGAGTCGGTGCCGGCGCTGGAGCGGTGGCTGGAGGACCGCACGGAGCTCACGGCGTGCGTGCTGGAAGTCAAGCACGCGCGCTACATCGCCATGACCATGCAGACCGACGACCCCGAACGCGAGCGGGCCTACCTCTCGTGGGTTCAGGACGTCGAGCCGAAGTGGAAGCTGCTGGATAACCGCCTCGATCAAGCCTACCTGCGGAACGCGGTGCGCCGGGCGCTGCCCGGCACCTATCACGTGATGGACCGGTTGATCCAGAACGCCGCCGATCTTCACCGCGACGAGAACGTGCCGTTGGAAACCGAAGAAGAAGAGCTCAAGCAGCAGTATCAGAAACTGATGGGCGCGATGACCGTGACCTTCCGGGGGGAAGAGCGGACGATGCAGCAGCTGCTGCCGTTCTTGGAAGACCCCGATCGCGCCACGCGGCAGGCGGCGTGGGAAGCGATGGCCGAGCGCCGGCTCGTCGATGAGGAGGCGCTGGAGCAGTTGTTCGACGCGCTGCTAACTGTTCGCGCGAAGATCGCCAGCAATGCCGGGTTTGCGTCGTACCGCGACTACGCCTTCCGGCGGCTGGAGCGGTTTGACTACGACCCGCAGGACTGCTTCCGGTTCCACGACGCGATCGAGCGCCACATCGTGCCGCTGACCACCCGGCTGGGACAGGAACGCCGCCAGCGGCTGCGCATCGACATCCTGCGCCCGTGGGACATGTCCGTCGATCCACTCGGACGGCCGCCGCTGCGGCCGTTCGAGCGCGTGGAGGACATGCTCGACCACGGCGAGGCACTGTTCACACGGATGGACGGCGACCTCGCGACCTTGTTCCACGCGATGCGCGAGCGGGGGCTGCTCGACCTGGAGAGCCGCAAGGGCAAAGCCCCCGGCGGCTACCAGCACGATTTCACCGAGCAGCGGCTGCCGTTCATTTTCATGAACGCCGTGGGCATCGACCTCGACGTCGTCACGCTCGTCCATGAGTGCGGCCATGCGTTCAACGCGTTCGCGGCGCGGGAGCAGGAGATCTTGCAGTACCGTTTTCCGCCTGCGGAGTTTGCCGAAGTGGCCTCGATGGGTATGGAACTGCTGGCATTCCCGTATCTCGATGCCTACTATCCCGACCCGCAGGTCTATCGCCGGGCGCTGCGCGACCGCATCGACAAGATCGTCCTCGTCCTCCCGTGGATCGCCACCATCGACGCATTCCAACAGTGGCTCTATGAGCACCCCGGGCACACCCACGACGAGCGCCGTCAGGTCTGGACGCAGATCTACCGGCGCTTCCAACCCGACATCGATTGGTCGGGGTACGATCGCGCGCTGCGCTCGAGCTGGCACCGGCAGCTGCACGTCTTCCAGTACCCGTTCTACTACATCGAGTACGGCATCGCGCAGCTGGGCGCGCTGCAGATCTGGCAGCGCTCGCGGCAGGACTTCCGGAGCGCCCTCGATCGGTACCTCGATGCGCTGGCGCTGGGCGGGTCGCGCCGGTTGCCGGAGCTGTTCAGTACGGCCGGGGCGCGGTTTGCCTTCGACGACGACGCCGTCGGCCCGCTCAGCCGGGCGCTGGCCGAAGAACTCGACCGGGCGCCCTACGCCTGAGTTCTGGCCTGGCGGTCTGTCGTGAAAGTCACCTTCGACGGCGCGGCCCGCACCGTCACCGGTTCCATGCACCTCGTCGAAACCGGCGGCGCTCGCTTCCTGCTGGACTGCGGCCTGTTCCAGGGACCGCGCAGCGAAGCCCGCGAGATCAACAGCCACCTGCCGTTCGACGCCGCGAGCATCGAGGCCGTCGTGCTGTCCCACGCGCACCTCGACCACTGCGGGAATCTGCCCACGCTGGTCAAGCAGGGATTTCGCGGCTCGATCTACTGCACGCCGGCGACGCGGGACATCGCGGCGGTCGTCCTGCGCGACAGCGCCAAAGTGCAGAGGCAAGACGCGGATTTCCTCAACCGGCACCAGACGGCGCCGCCGGTCGCGCCGCTGTACACGATGGCCGACGCCGACGCCGCGATCGGCCGCTTCGTGACTTTCAATTACGGCCGCCCCTTCTCCGTCGGCGCAGCCACGGTCACGTTGTCCGACGCCGGCCACATCCTCGGGTCTGCGCTGACCCTCGTCGCCGCCGATGGCCGGACGTTGGGCTTCACCGGCGACCTGGGGCGGGCCCACGGCCCGATCCTGCGGGACCCCGACCTCCTGCCCGCGGTCGACGTGCTGCTCACCGAGTCGACGTATGGGGACCGCGTGCACGCGGATCTCGGTTCAGGCGAACGGGAAGTGGGCGCGCTGGTCCGCGACACCGTCGCGCGCGGGGGAAAGGTGCTGATCCCCGCCTTCGCGGTAGAGCGCGCGCAGGAACTCATCTGGCTCCTGCACCGGCAGCGCGAAGCCGGTGAGATTCCCCCTGTCCCGGTGTTTGTGGACAGCCCGATGGCCGTCGACGTCACCGAAATCTTTCGTCTGCACGCCGACTGCTTTGACGACGAGATCCGGGCGTACCTAGAGGAGAACGATCCGTTTGGGTTCAAGCAGCTGCGCTATGTCCGCTCGGTCGAGGAGTCCAAGACCCTGAACACCCTGCATGATCCGTTCATCGTGATTGCGACATCGGGGATGTGCGAATCCGGCCGCATCCTCCACCACCTGGCGCACCATGTCGGCGATCCCCAATCGACGCTGCTGATCGTATCCTTCCAGGCGGCGCATACGCTGGGGCGGCGGCTCGCCGACGGCGTATCGCCCGTCCGCATCCTGAACGACCGCTTCGACGTGCGGCTGCAGGTGCGTGCCCTTCATGCCTTCAGCTCCCATGCCGACCGGAACGAACTCCTGAACTGGATCGGGCGTATCCCGAAGGTAGGGAAGGCGTACTGCGTCCATGGGGAACTCGCCCAGGCGCAGGCGCTGGCCGCCGCGCTGACCGGCAGAGGAGTCCCCACCGGAGTGCCGACCCGCGGCGAGACGATCACGGTCTAGCGGAGCATCGAGTGGGTTCACTTCGTCTAGTGACAAACGCTCGTTTGGCAGGAGGGGCCTGTCCCCGTACCAAGGAGGGGGACAGGCCCTGTACCAGGTACGGGGACAGTCCCCTCCTGCTTGGTCTTGCCGTTGTCGTCGCGGCGACGGTCGCGCTCGGCGCTGTTCCTCGGCTGATCGTTCGGGGGGATGCGGCAGCCTGGGCGGAGGTCCAGTCGGCGCTTTTCAAACTGCAGCGTCTGACCAGTTACCGTGTCCGTACGGCGGTACTGGGCCGCCCCACGACGGTCGAGGTGGTCAACCCCGACCGGTTTCGCATCAAGATCGTCGGCACATCCACCATCGAGGGGGTCATTGTCGGCCAGGACGCCCGTGTGCGCGTGACCGGCGGCGACTGGCGCTGCGTGAGTCTGCCCAACGTGCTGCCGGAGACCAACCCCGAGAAGTGGATCGGCGACGTCACGGCCTCGAGAGGGTCCATTGCGTTCCTTGAAGGGGTCCGCGTGCAGATCTACGAGTTCGCCGTTCGCGGGGGCGCCGCCGCAGGCCACTACCGGCTCTATGTCGATACGGCCGCGGGTCTGCCCAAACGCCTGGCGGTGCTCGAGGTGAAGGAGGACGAGCCGGAGACGGTCAGATCACAGTTCGATTACTACGACTTCAACGCGGCGATTACGATCGAT
Organism: bacterium; assembly: GCA_044869795.1. Classification (GTDB taxonomy): domain Bacteria; phylum Sysuimicrobiota; class Sysuimicrobiia; order Sysuimicrobiales; family Kaftiobacteriaceae; genus DASXUC01. Next base: position 12,703 of record JBIOXT010000326.1, read on the forward strand.
CTGCCGTCGTGCCGGTAGCCCCGGCCGCTGTGCTACGCTCGCCGCGCGAGCGGGTGCTCGCGCCAGAAGCGCAGCGCGGTCGGGACGAAGATCCCGATCGTGGCGTACGCGAAGGCTGCGAAGACGGAGATCGCCAGGCCGGGGAGGAGGTTCCACGCAAGCCCGGGTTCGTAGCGCCACAGATGGAGGTGAATCCCGAGTGTTTCCAGCGTTATCCCCACCAGCGTGAAGGCGATCGTATCCCAGACGACCTGGCTCCACGCCCCGAGGCGCTCCGCGGTGTGTTTTCGTGCCGCATCGCCCAGCCCGTCCGCGATGGCCATCCCGGCGAGAAACAGCGCCGACCATCCGGCGAGGATCGCGACGGGAACGTCCCGCCCCGCAAACAGGCCGAACAGGCGGGGGTCATAGGTCCAGAATTCGGAGAACAACCGTTCCCAGAGTACGCCAAACGCCAGCCCCAGCATCAACTCCCCGCGGAGATTCCGGCTCCGCCAGCGGAGCACCAAGGCCAATAGCAGCACGGCTCCAAACAGCCAATCGCCAGACTTCATCCGATGCCCACCTCCGGAATTGCCGCAGCGTCGTCGCACAGAATAAACCGAACCATCCGGCTCCGATCGCCGCCGACCAGGGAACGCCCGCGACCGGCATCACGCCAAACGAGTTGCCAAACCGGTACGTCCAAGCGCCGGCGTTCGAGAGCATGGTTTCGACAACGATGTTCAGGCCGGCCAGCATGATGAAGTCCACGGCGCAGAACACCCACGGACTCCGGGCCCAACGATACCGCCGGTTGAGGATTGCACACGCTCGCGATGACAGCGTCACCGCGCCGCCGAGCAGCGCCACCCCGCAGAGCACCGCGAGCAGGGGGACGCCGCCGGGTAGCCACACGCTCCAGCCGTCCTGCGGGAAGGTGCGGGCTTCCTGCAGCAGGATGCAGGGGAGCAGCAGCGGCGCATCCGCGATGGCTTCGGCGACCCAGCCGCCGCGCTGCCTGCCGGCGATCAGCAGCCGCAGGGTCAGCAGGATGACAATGAACCATTCGATCGACGTCATTGCGTCATCTCGCTCATGTCGTTGAGCGAACGCCCCAGTGCCGCCAGCGCCAAACTGTGCGGGAGGAGCGAGTTCTGAAAGTACATCCGCCCCGGCAGCATCGTCTGGCAGAACGCTTCGTCGTCCCAGCCGCTGACGCGTTGACGCTCCACGAGAAACGCCACGGCGCGCGCGGCCGCCGCGCCGGGCAGCGGCTCCGCGGCCAGCAGCGCCAGCAAGGCGAACGACGTCTGGGTCACGGTGGAAGGACCGGGAATGAACGTAGCCGCCAGATCCGATGCCGGAGACTCGCCCCAGCCTCCGTCGGCCTGCTGAGTCTCGCAAAGGAATCGGCGTGCCCGCACTGCCGCGACCGTCTGGTCGCCGGCTGCCGCCAACGCCGTGAGTCCTTGTGCCGCCGCGTAGGCGTGTGCTACGGCCCAGCGTGCCCGCCACGACCCATCCGGGCGCTGTGTCCGTTTCAGGTAGTCCAGCGCGCGCCACGTGACCCGGGTCCTGCCTGCGTCCCCGTAACCGCCGTGGACCTGCAACCGGGCCAGCGCCCGGACCACCCGTGCTGTGACTTCGGGCGTGCCGACATCCATCACCTGCGCCAGCTCAACCTCGCGCACCATGCTCCGCGCCGTTCGCCAATTGGTGGGCCACATCGACCAACTGCCGGAACGGTCTTGCCAGCTCAGCAGCCATCGGATGCCCGAGGCGACGGCTGACTTGAGCCCGGGCACCGAGTTCGACCCGCGCGTGAGTGCCTCCAACACGTGCAGCGTCGTGTCTGCGTCCGGGGTGAGGGCGTTCTCGAGTCCGAAGCTCCAGCCGCCGTCCGGTCCCTGGGCGTCGATGAGCCAGCGGGCAGCCCGCAGCAGGCGCGGCTCTTCCGGAGGCAGCCCCGCATCCAGCAGCGCGGCGACAGCGATGGCGGTGTCGAGCACGGGAGTGCGTCCCAGCAGCTGTCGGCGCGTGCCATCATCGGCAATCTGCAGCCCCGCCATCCCCGCGAACCCACGGTCAATTCGCTGTCGGTGACGGGTGCCATCGATCGCCTCCAGGGCCATCACGCCCCGCATCGCGAACACGGCGTTGCCGGCCCACAGGCCGTCTGGATTCTGTTGGTCCGCGAACCAATCCGCCGCGCGCCGGTCCAGGCTGCGCGCCGGCACGAGGATGTCGATGATCCGCCCCAGATGGGAGATCCCCGCCCCCAGCGTGGTCATGCTCACCGCCGCGAACGCTTTACCACTGCGGAGTTCCCCAAGATCACAGCCCGGCGGCGGCGCCTTTGCCGCGCGCCGCTTGAGGAGCAGCTCCAGGGGCAGGACGTCCAGCAGCAGGATGCCGAGGTCGTGCAGGTGAGGATGGAACCAGCGCGGCATGAACAGGAGCTTGGGAGAGAGGTACGTCAGGCTGAACGGCGGGATCTGCCCGCAGAAGACGAGCGGAAAGCGGGCCACGAAACCAACGGCCTCGATTCCGCCGCTGGCGAGGATCACCTCTCGGGCCCTCAGCATCGGCCCGCTGTCGGGAGATCGGCCGGCAAAGCGCAGCGCCGCGTAGCACAGCAGGCTGACGTCCAGCGACGCCGGTCCGCCGGGATAGGCGGCCCACCCGCCTCCAGGCAGCTGGGTGCGGTCGAGGTGGGCCAGCATCGGAGTTTGCACCGCGGGATCTAACCGATCCATATACCGCGCCGCCAGGAGGAACTGCGCGGTGACGCCGGGATCGGATCGCATCGTGCCTTCCCAGCGCCCATCCGCGTGCTGGGCGTCGAGCAGGCGTTCCGTGCCGCGCCTGACCGCGTCGCGCGCCGCCGCGGTGAGGGTGATGGGACTCGTCAGGATCGTCGCAGTCATTTCGGGCACGAAAACTGCAATCGTGTTCCCTGCCGCCTGGAATTCTCCTCTGAACTCATTGGAGCCACGTCCCCACCGCCGCCAGCGCCAAACTATGGGCCAGGAGGGAGTTCTGAAAGTACAGGCGTTCCGGCAGCATGGTCTGGCAAAACGTCTCATCATCCCACCGTCCGTCGCGCTGCCGCTCCAGCAAGAACTCCGCGGCCCGCGTCAGCGGGTGCTCCGATGCGGACCGATCTGCGAGCAGTCCCAGCATGACCAGTGCCGTCTGCGTCGCGGTGGATGAGGCAGGGACGAACTGGCCCGCGCCGTCGGAGGCGGGGGATTCCCCCCAGCCGCCATCGTTCTGCTGGATGTCCAGGAGAAACCGCCGCGCCCTCGCGATGCCGCCGCCCTTGTCGCCGGCGGCCGCCAGCGCGGTCACCCCCTGCGCGGTCCCGTACCCGTAATTCACTGCCCATCGCCCAGGCCAGGAGCCGTCGCGTCGTTGGGCCTGCTTGAGGTATGTACATCCTCGTGCGATCGCAAGATCGATCTTCCGCCGGTTGCGGCTGCGATTACGCAGGCGCGCCAGCGCGCGCACGGCACGCGCAGTCACGTCGGGCGTGCTGATGTCCACCGCTCCGTTGATCTCAAGCTCGCGGACGATCGCGCCCCCCGGGCGCAAACGGTTGGACCACATGGTCCAGCCGCCGGAGCGGTCCTGCATCGTCAGCAGCCATCGGATTCCCTCCTCGAGGACGCCGTCAAGCCCTGTCAGCGACCGGGGCGCCCGAGCCAGGACCTCGAGGACGTGGAGTGTCGAATCAGTGTCAGGCCTCCGGGCGTTCTCCGCCGCGAAGCTCCAGCCGCCGTCAGCGGCGCGGGCCTCCAACAACCATGCAAATGCCCGCACCGGCTCCGACGCGTCGGGCCGGAAGCCGGCATCGAGCAGCGCGGCGAGGGTGATCGCGGTATCGAGCACGGGGCTGCTTCCCAATTGCTGCCACCGTGCCGCGCCATCTCCGACCTGCAGGCGCTGCAGGCCGGCCAGGCCGGTCTCAACGTGCCTACGGTATCGCACAGGATCGGTTGCATGGAGGGCCATGATGACCCGGGTTGTGAACAGCGCCATGCCCGCCCACATCCCGTCGCTGTTCTGCTGGAGCGCCAGCCAGTCGGCCGCCCGGAGGTCTAGCCTCCGAGCCGGGACGAGGCCGTCCACCCAGCGGCTCGCGGCGGAGATCATCCTTCCGGCGCCGGTCATCGTCGCGCGCGGGAATCTCCGGCCGGTGCGCAGTTCATCGAGCGTTTGACCCGCAGGCGGTTCTCGGACTGCGCGCTGTTTGAGCAGCAGTTCGACGGCAAGTACGGCCTGCTGGAAAATACCCAGGTCGAACAGGTTCGGATGGATCCATGCCGGCAGAAAGAACACCTTCGGTGAGAGGTAGGTCAGACCGTAGAGGGGGATCTGGTCCCAGAATACGAGCGGAAAACGGGGAACAAATCCAACCGCTTCCATGCCTCCCGCCGCGATGATCGGCCGCTGCGCTCGCCGCATCGATTCACTCGACGGCGACCGTCCGCCAAATCGCAATGCTGTGTAACACAACAAGCTCACATCAAGCGACTGGGGGCCACCGGGATAGGCAGCCCATCCGCCCCCAACCAACTGGGTACGGTCGAGATGGGCAAGCATCGGGACTTCCACGGCAGGATCCAGCCGCTCCACGTACCGCGCCGCGAGCAGGAACTGTGCCGCCACGCCGGGATCGGACCGGACGATACCTTCCCAGCGTCCATCCGCCTGCTGGGCGTCCAGCAGGTGCGCGGTTCCGCGCATGACCGCTCGGCGGGCCGATGCGGTGAGCGTGGCGGGACTTGTCAACATCGGGTGGCGTTTTCCTCTGAACTCATTGGCGTCCACGCAATCCGAACGACACTAGCGTGACGGCGATGCCGACCGCAGCGAGCAGGCCGAAGCCCCCAGCCACACTCGCCGCGCTGACCCCGCCCGCCAGCACGACGCCGGCGAGGCTGGCGCCCAGCACTCCGCCGACATAACGGCCGGTGTAGTATGTACCGGCCGCCATCCCGGTCGCATGCCCGGGAACGCTTTCGATCGCGGCGGCCTGGCGGCTGGATCCGCCGAAGCCGGATCCCACTCCGACCAGGGCGAGAGCCGCGCTCAGGCCGATCAACGTCATCCCATCGGTGATCCGCCACAGCACGGCGAGCCCAAGGGTCATCAGCGCGCTGCCCACCACCGCCGGCAGCCGCCGGCCGACACGATCGGAGAGGCGGCCGCCGATCGGCGCCACCACCGCGCCGAGCCCCGACAGCATCAACAGGACGCCGCCGCTGGCAGCGGGGGACGCGCGCAGGACCGTCTGAGTCAGGATGGGGATGAGCACCAGCGATGCGTGCAGGATCACGGTGGCTCCGAGCACCGCGGCGACCGCGGCGGCGAACGATCGCACGGTGAACAACCGCACGTCGACGGCCGGTGCGGGCGTGCGCAGTTCGCGACGCACGAGCAGGCCCAGCAGCAGAGGAAACGCCGCGGCGGGCCAGACCCACCGGCCCCCGCTGCGTCCTTCGAACAGGGCCACGATCAGTGCCAGCAAGACCGCGGCGACGAGCCCGAGCCCGAGGATGTCCAGCGGCGGGTGGGGCTGCCGCGGGCGGCCGGTGGGAGGCACCACCGCGGCGACGACCAGGCCGGAGACGACGCCGACGGGGACGGCGACGAAGAACAGCGACCGCCAGCCGAACCCTCCGACCAGCAGCCCGCCGATGAACGGCCCGACCGCGGCGCTGGTGGAGATCAACATGTCGTAGAAGCCGTAGCTCCCGCCGCGGCGGTCTTCGGGGGCCATCGCGCGGATCAACGACGCGGCATTGGCGGTGATCGACGCGCCGCTGGCCGCCTGCAGCACCCGCGAGACGACGAGCAGCTGGAAGTTCTGGGCCAGCGCGGCGACCAGCGACGTGATCGCGAAGCCGGCCACGCCGAACAGGTACATCCGCCGGTACCCGAGGCGGTCGCCCAACGAGCCCGCCAGCGGCATCGCCAGCGCCACGGCCCCAAGGTACAGGGTAACCAGCCACGAGACGGTGGCCGCGGCAACCTGCAGATCGCGCATGATCGACGGCAAGGCCACCGCCAGCATGGTCGAGTTGATGGGGATGAGTGCGGATCCCGCGGCGATGGCGATCAGCGTCAGGGCCCAGAGGCGTGCCGGCGGCGCTCCCGGCACGGCGGCGGGTGTTGCCTGCAGATCGCTCACGACAGTGTGACCATGCCGCGTGTGCCGTCGACCTCGACGATCTGTCCGTCGTGGATCCGCCGGGTTGCCGTCTGTGTGCCCACCACCGCCGGCAGCCCGAATTCCCGTGCGACGACGGCAGCGTGTGAGAGCACACCGCCCGTGTCGGTCACCAGAGCGCCGATGATGTCAAAGAACGGCACCGTCGAGGCATTGGTGGTGCCGCAGACCAGCACGTCGCCGGGTCGAACCCGTTCCGTATCCCGCTGACTCCGCAGCACAACCGCGCGTCCTCGGGCAATGCCCGGCGATGCGGCGAGGCCGCGAAGCTGATCCGGCGCATCCTGGAGGACCGGGGTGCCCCAGAACCGACCCTCCGGCTGCCCCGCGCGGGCGCCGAGGGTGCGCGGCGGAACGAGCCGGCGCTGCTGCGCGAACCGGTTTCGCCGCTCGGGGCCAAGGCCGCTGAGATCGAGCGGCTCGCGGATCCCATTCCGCAATTCCACCAGGGTCAGAAACGGCACGTCGCCGGGATCAACCAGCTGGCCGCGGCGGACCAGCCAGGTCCCGATCGCGGCGATCAGGCGCTTCAGCCGCCATGACCACTGCCGGTCGATGTAAAAATGATGGTCCTCGCTCAGCACGGTGGCGTCACGGGCAAGCGCATGCAGCGTGTCGAACTGCATCCGCGCCTCGGGGGTCAGCGTGCCTCGCACCGACGCAAGGGCAGCATCTCGCACGGCGGCCTGCTCGCGGCGCCGCGGGCGAGGGTCGGGCAGGGCTGCGCGCAGTTCGAGTTCCCTGAACAGCATCGCGGGGTCGTCCGCCCAACTTCTCGAGAAGAACTCACCCTGCTCATCTCCCAGCGCTCCATAGGCGAGCAAGAACTCCGCGACGACGCGCTGATGCTTCGGGACGCCGGCTTCCCGCGCCGCCAGGTCCCACAGCGCATCATCGAACGCGGTCAGGACGTTGGGGTATCCCTGCAGGAGCACCGCGGCATCCAGGTCGCTGGATCCGGGGACCTGTTGGCGGCAGAAGTCGAAGAACGCTTCCAGGCTGTGGAACGCGGGCTCCACGACGAAGAAGTGAATCTCCCACAGCCGCACGGATTGCGCGAGCACCCAGTCCAGGTGGGTGCGCAGCCCGGCGCGGTCGGCATCGAGGACGGCAACGGCATCCCAATTCTCATAGATCCGCCGGATCTCCGGCAGGTATTCGGCCTCCCAGTCTCGCCACAGCGTCGGCGCGCGGTCCTCAACGGTGCGTTCCGGAGCCGGAGGGTCCGGGACGTGCTCGTGGACGCCGTAGGTATACCCGTTCACGTTCTGATAGCGCACGACGCTGGGGACTCCCATCCGGCGGAGCGCACGGCTGGTCCCTTCCGCGATGAAGGTGCGCGCGTCGTGCATCAGCGGGGGATACGGCTTCGGGTTGTGCATCAAGTCGATCGTCCAGGTCAGGTCAGGACGATCGACGTCCCAGGGGACGGCCTCGTTCACGAGAGGATCGCGACCTCGCCGGTGGTCCCGTTCACCTCGACGCGCTGGCCGTCGCGAAGCCGCTGCGTGGCCTCGCCGGTGCCGACGACGGCGGGGACCCCAAACTCTCGCGCCACGACGGCGGCATGGGACAGCGGCCCGCCTGTGTCGGTGATCAGGGCGGCAATGATCCCGAACAGCGGCACCCACGATGGGTTCGACGAGGGACAGACGAGCACGTCGCCGGCCTGGACACGGCCAAAGTCATCGGGCGACCGCACGATGCGCACAGGACCGCGGCGGCTGCCGGCCGACGCCCCGACCCCGCGGAGGATGCCGCCGTCGGACTGAGCCGCCATCGGTGCGTCGAAGCGGCCCGCCCGAGCCTCTGTGGACGGCGCCCCAAGGTATTTCGGCGGCCGCACCTGCGACCAGCGGCGGTGGAGATCCTTCCGCTCCTCGACCAGCGCCGACAGGTCGACCGGCGTCCGCAGCACGCTGCTGACCTCGGCGGCGGACAGGAAGAAGACGTCCCGGAAATCTTCGATGACGCCGGCGTCGACCAGCCGGCGTCCGATGCGCCGGGCGAAGCGGTGCACGTTGGCGTGCAGCATGCGGTCGAGCCAGTAATTGTGGCCTTCCGTCAACGGCCCCACCGTGCGCGCATGTGTGAGGATCTGATCGAACTCGTGCAGCCGCGCGGGATCATTGGAGAGCCGTGCACGGAGCCGGTCCGCGAGCGCGTCGGCCTCGGCCGCCAGCCGGCGGCGCTGCACTTCCGGTTCTTCCTGCGGCTGCAGGAGCCGCTTGCGCACTTCGCGCAGCAGCAGCGCGGGTTCTTCCTGCCATGACGGGTAGGTGAGATCATCGAACGGCTGGCCGAGGTGTCCGTGCACGTTGAGGAATGACTCCAGGTCGGCGAGGAATTCCGGCCCGCCGCCTGCCGTGACGAGATGGTCGAGCGCCCGGTCGGGGTCCTCGACGATCAGGGCGGCAACGGCGGGCAGCGCCCGGACGCGCTCACTGAGCGCGTAGAGATCCTGCTGTACGCGCTGCAGGTCGCTGGCCAGTCCCTGGGTCAGGGCAAGGGCTTCACCGGGTGGAGCGCCTTCGACCACCGACTCATAGAAATCCGCGAGGTCGTTGAGCGATTGATAGGAGCCGGCATTGGTCATGAAGTGCATCCCCCAGAGGTGGGGAAGCTGGCGCTGCCAGAGTTCGTCCCAGATTTCCGCCAGATCGCGGAGCGGAAGTTGCTCGATCGACGTCGTGACCAGCCATCCGTACGTCGCCAGGAGAGCCGGAAGGACTTTGCGGTCCCAGTAGTCCCGGACGATGCGGGACTGCTCCCGCCGCGCTCTCAGCGCCTGGGCCCGCAGGGCCTCTTTGTCGGCGGTCAGGTACCGGAAGGCGAAGTACGCGTACCCGTTAATGACGCGGAGTTCATACCGTCCGGCGATGCCGGCGCGGGCAAACCGGTAGGCGAATCCGGCCAGGATGCCGTGCCGGACGTAATCCGCGGCCAGCGGCGCCAGCGGCACCGGCTGGTGCATATCGTCCCACTCCCAGCTCAGCTCCGAGTCGGATGGGTCTTCCCATGTCACGGGAAACTCTTCGTGCATGTCTCCACGGTCCACACGGTCTTCACGGTCTACACTGTCTACACCATGAACGCCTGATACCCTCTCAGGCTGCGGCCACCGGTTCGGGACCGTGAAGATAGTGACGACTGTGAAGACCGTGAAGACGCTCTACGTCGTGATCGGTCTGCTCTGTAACAGGTACCAGCGTCCTGACACGTAGACGGCTTCGAGGTCGACCGGCGCGCCCATCGCCCGTTCGACGCGCAGGGCGAGCGCGCCGAGGTCGCGCATGCTCGCATTGCTGGGCCTGTCCCCGGGCACGAACTGACGCACGGCCAGCGTGTCTTTGTCGAGCACGATGGTGTCGGGGGTGATCTCCCCCGAGACGATCGCGTCCCCGGGTCCGCGCGCGGCGTTGATGAGGATTTCATCCGACGCCCTGCTGACCGGATTCACAGTGAACACGACGGCCGACGCCTCCGCGGTCAGGGTGGGCTGGACGACGACCGCCATCAGCGCATCGGCAAAGCCCAGCGCTTTCCGGGTGCGATAGGCGACCGCCCGCTCCGACCACAGCGACGCCCAGCAGCGGCGGATGGCCCCTTCGACGTCGGCCGGCGGGACGCCGAGGAAGGTTTCATGCTGCCCGGCGTAGGACGCCGTACGGGCATCTTCGCCAATCGCCGATGACCGCACCGCGTACGCGGCACCGGACGCGGCACCGGCTAAGGCCGCCGCCGCGTCGCTGACGGCCGCGGCCAGGTCGGGAGGGAACGGACGGCGGGTGAGATCCACCAGCGCCTCGCGCGCTTCGGAAGCGGGCAAACGCGACGTCAGCTCCGCAATTCTCATCTGCAGGTTCGCCTCTTCGAGATAGTGGACGTATGCGGCGGTCGTGACGCAGAAACCCGGCGGTGCCGGGAATCCCAAGCGCAGCAGCCGGTCGAGGCCCGCGGCCTTGCCTCCCAGGAGTGATGGATCGGGGATGCCCCGGCCGAGCCAGAACACCCAGTCGGAGGCGGACAAACTACCTGATGGAGGCGACCCGCGAGAGCACCAGCTGAAGCGCACGCTGCAGCTGGACGTCCGCGCCGCGATCGAGGTCGGCGGCCGTCAGCGGCACTTCGACATCCGGCCGCGCGCCGTTCTTCTCCAGCGTCGCTCCCTTGCCGGTGACGATCTTCGCAATCGTAATGCTCATCCCGCTGCCGTCGGAGAGGTTGAACAGCCGGGCGACCAGCAGCGCCCCCGCCGTCTGCGTGCCGACAGCCTGCGCGCGTCCATGCTCCTGGAGAGCCGCCGACAGCAGTTCGCCTCCGGACGCCGTGCCCTCGTCTGTGAGGACGACCATCGGCAGGGCGGGATCGAGCAGCGGGCCGCCGCTGGTGATCCCCTGCACGCTGCCCTGCCGCGTCGTGAGGGTGAAGATCGTGAGGTTGGGCGGCAGCAGCAAGTTGGCCACATCGACCACTTCGTTCAAGCTCCCGCCGGAATTCCGCCGCAGATCGAGGACCAGGGCCCGCATGCCGCGGCCGCGCAGGTCTTCCAGCGCCGCCCTGACGCGGTTCGCCGACCCGGTCGTGAATCCGGTGAATTCGATGTACCCGATCTGGTTGTCCATCATGCGGTGCGATTCGATCGGCACGGTAATCGGCGCCCGCGTCACCGTGGCCGACACGGGCGAGGTCTGTCCGGGCCGCTGGACGGTGATGACCACCTGCGTTCCTTCCGGCCCGCGCACGCGGCTCACCAGTTCCTCGGTGGCCATGTTCTGGGTCGACGTGCCGTCGACGGCAGCGATGCGGTCAAGGTTCTGCAGGCCGGCGCGTTCGGCCGGGCTGCCGGCGAAGACCCGCCAGATGTAGAACTTGCCGTCCCTGGCCAGCAGCAGGACACCGATGCCGACAAAGCTGGGGTTTCCCTGCGAGCGTGCCATGAACTCCCGCCACTGCTGGGGGTTGAGGAACCAGGTGTGGGAATCATCGAAGCTCGCGGCCATCGCCGCCGCCGCCGCGTACCGCAGCTGCACGTCGGTGACCCGGCCCTGCGCCTGGGCCACGGCTCGATCGAACCGGTCCTGGAATTCCGCGCGCGCCCCCGCCTCGGTGGTGGCGGTGAGGTCCGTCAGCTGGACGGTCACTCCCGCCCGCGTGAGCGCATCGCGGAGGCCCTTCACCGCCGCGGCGAGCAGTTTTGCCGGGTCCGGCCGGTCGACGTGATTCTCGACCAGGACCTGCATCGCGTCGTAGACCAGGCCGGCGTCGGCGGCATGGGCCGACGGCAGCAGGCCTGACGGCACCGCCAGCGCGGTGACCAGTAGTGTTACAGCAACGACAAGCCAACGCCGGGTTCGCATCGTCATGAATGGTCGCACACGTGTGTAACGAATGTGGGGCGCGGCGGGTTCAGCCGCGCCCGATGAGAATATCATACCCATGGGTGCCTACGATGCGGTCGTCATCGGCGCCGGCCACAACGGCTTGGTCGCCGCGGCATACCTCGCCCGCGCCGGTCTGCGCGTGCTGGTCCTGGAACGGCGCGACACCGTCGGCGGCGCGTGCGTCACCGAAGAAGTCTGGCCCGGGTACAGGGTCTCGACGGCGGCGTACCTGTGCGGGCTGCTCCAGCCCAAGATCATCCGCGATCTCGACCTGGTCCATTTTGGCTACGAGATCCTGCCGAAGGATCCCGCGTTCTTCAGCCCCTTTCCCGACGGCCGTTCGCTGCTCGTGTGGCGCGACGATGCGCAGACGGCGGCGGAGATCGCGCGGTTCTCCCCGCGCGACGCGGAGCTGTACGCATCGTACGAAGCGACCCTGGAGCGCCTGGCATCGTTCATCGAGCCGTGGCTGCTGGCGACTCCGCCCGACGTGCTGCGGCGCTCGTGGGCGGACCTCGCCGGTCTCGGCAGGCTGGCGCTCGGGGCGATGCGGCTGGCGCCCCGCGACCTGGTGCAGGGCGTCCGGCTGGCGTCGGCGAGCGCGCGCGACTTTCTCGACGGCTGGTTCGAATCGCAGGAACTCAAGTCGGCGCTGGCAACCGACGGCGTGATCGGCGCTCCCGGCGGCCCATCGACGCCGGGGACCGCGTACGTGTTGTTCCATCACTGCATGGGACGCGCCGCCGGCAAGGCCGGGCTATGGGGTTTCGTGCGCGGCGGGATGGGCGCCATCACCGAAGCGCTGGCGGCCTCTGCCCGTGCTGCCGGGGCGGAGATTCGCACCGCCGCGCCGGTGGCTCAGGTGCGGCTCACCGACGGCCGCGCCGACGGGGTCGTGCTGTCGGACGGCGAGGAAATCGAAGGTCGCCTCGTGGCCTCCAACGCCGATCCATGGCAGACGTTCCTGCACCTGGTGCCCGCGGAGCATCTCGACGCTGAATTCCTGCGGGACGTGAGATCGATCCGTATGGAAGGCGTGGCGATGAAGGTGAACTTCGCGCTGGACGGACTGCCGGATTTCACCGCCGCTCCCGGGAGATCGACCGGTCCGCAGCACCGCGGCACCATCCACATCGGCCCCTCGATGGATTACATCGACCGTGCCTGGGACGATGCCCGCGCCGGGCGGCCGTCGGCGCAGCCGTTTCTGGAACTCACGATTCCCACGACGTACGATCCCGCGCTTGCGCCTCCCGGGAAGCATCTCATGTCGGCGTTTGTGCAGTATGCGCCCTACACGCTGACGGACGGCACCTGGGACGGGCGGAAGGAATCGTACGCCGACACCGTGGTGGAAACCATCGCGCAGTACGCTCCCAACTTCCCTGACATCATCATCCACCGCCAGGTGCTGACACCGCTGGATCTGGAACGTGACTTCGCACTGTCCCGGGGCGACATCTTCCACGGCGCCATGTCGCCGGATCGGCTGTTCTTCATGCGGCCCGTGCCCGGGTGGGCACAGTACCGGACGCCCGTGTCCGGACTGTACCTGTGTGGATCGGGTGCGCATCCCGGCGGGGGCGTGATGGGCGCGCCGGGACACAACTGCGCGCGGGAGATTCTCCGGGACCTGCGAGCGTTTGCTCGAAGACGATAGGAGTGAAACGGGGCTGACGCGAACAGAGGGCGAGTGAGTGAAGTCCGCCCTCCGGAGGCGCCCCCGCTCGCCGACCTGCCGCTGTTCGCTGGCCTGTCGAGCCGCGAGCTCCAGGACGTCCTCGGCCGGGCACAGCGGAGGACCTATCGCCCCGATGAATCGATTTTCCGCGAGGGCGACCCTCCGGCGTTCATCTACTACATCCTCAGCGGCGAAGTGAACCTCTCGCTGACGTCGGAGGACCGGCGGATCAATGTCAGCCGGCTGGGACCGGGACTGCTGCTGGCCGTGTACTCGATCTTCGACGACGGACCGCAGTTCTTGTCGGCGACGACGGTCACCCCGACGACCGTGCTGGCGATTCCGAAACCTGACGTGCTGAACCTCCTGCGCCAGCATCCGGAGACGATCCTGCGGCTGGGATCGATCCTGACCAGGCAGATCCGCGATGCCGCGCGCGTGATCGCGGAGATGCAGTTCCTCGACCTCCCGGTGCTGCTGGCCAAACGGATCCTCGAGCTGGCCCGCCGCGGCGCGACCGGCGGCGGACCGGTCGCCGTGCGGATCACGCAAGAGGAACTCTCGGAGCTGACCGGGGCGACCCGCGGCGGCGTGAACCGCGCGCTGAAGCGGTTGGAGCAGTTGGGCATGGTACGCACGGGCCGCGGCCGGCTCCTCGTGCTGGCGCCGGACCGGCTGGAGGAACTCGCGAAGCAGGGACCCCTACCCGTTATCCTCAGCCTGACTTAACTGGTACCCGGCTACCCGCAAGGTGAGTACGCGGCGTCAACCTCACGCAGGCGTCTCGAGAGTGTGACCATGATCTTCCGGCCGATCTGGGGCGCTTCCGCGAGTAATTCCGAGAACTCGCGCTGGGCCAGGACCAGCAACCGCATGTCCGTGTTCGCGCTCACCGTGGCCGACCGCGGGGCGCCGTCGAGCAGACTCATCTCGCCAAAGAAGTCCCCCGGCCCCAGCCGCACGGTCCTGCCGGTGGACGTCTTCACCGACGCCTGCCCGCTGACAATGATGAACATCTCCCGCCCGGTCTCACCGAGCGTGGCCAGCCGCTTGCCGGCTGGCACTTCGATGTCCTCGGCCAGTCTCCCGATCTGCGTGAGCTGACGGTCGGTGAGGCCGTCGAACAGCGGGATCTGCCGCATCAGCGCCAGTTTCGTATTCGCTCCTCGTGCCACCGACGTCACCTCCCGTGATCCTCCGGACGTCGAAGAAAGTTCCCAGTATCCCGCGGCCTCACCTGCCTGAGCGGAGGAATGCCTGGAGGTGGGCCGAAGGCGACAGCATGTCCGCCCCCGCGCGCTTTCGGGCCCTCCTGCACGCTGTTCCGCTGCTGGTGCTGCCCGGCGTCTACGATGGACTGTCCGCGCGGATCGCCGAGCAGGCCGGGTTCCCGGCCCTGTACATCAGCGGCGGAGCGGTGAGCCGCAGCATGGGCCTGCCGGATCTGGGGCTGCTGACCGCCGATACGGTCGTCGGCCGCGTCGCGGACATCGTGCGCGCCGTCGGCGTGCCCTGTCTGGCCGACGGAGACACCGGCTACGGCAATCCCCTCCACGTCCAACGCACGGTGCGCTCGTTCGAGCGCGCCGGTGCGGCGGGCCTGCACCTTGAAGACCAGGTGGACCCGAAACAATGCGGGCACTACGACGACACCGAGGTGATCGAGGCCGGGGAGATGGCGGCCAAGATCCGTGCCGCCGTCGACGCCCGGACAGATCCGGATTTTCTGATTGTGGCCCGCACCGACAGCCGAACGCCCCACGGGCTGGACGAGGCCATCCGCCGCGCCAACCTGTACGCGGAGGCCGGGGCGGAGATGGTCTTCATCGAGGCGCCGCGGTCCCGCGACGAACTCGCCGAGATCGCCCGGCGCGTGCGGGCGCCGCTGCTGGTGAACATGTTTGTCGGCGGCAAGACCCCCTTCGTGCCGCCGGAGGATCTGCGGGCCCTGGGCTACCGGGTGATGATCGTGCCGTCGGACCTGCAGCGCGCCGCCATCGCCGGGATGCAGCGCGCCGCCGCCGCGGTGCGCGAGGACGGCACCGCGCAGCGCCTCGGGGACGCGATCGTGTCCTTTGAGGAACGCGAGCGCGTGGTGGGGCTGGCAGACTGGCGCGAGGCCGAACACCGATACACGACTTCATGACCCTTTCCGAGCGGCTGGCCCGCTACGCCGCTCGAATCCGGTATGACGATCTCCCGCCCGACGTCATCCATGCCGCCACGCAGCGGCTGGTCGACACCCTCGGCTGCGCGCTGGCCGGCTACGATGAGGATCCCGCACGGATCGCGCGCGACGTGGCCGGCGTGCTGCGGTCGAAAGGTCCGGCGACGATCATCGGCACACGCGGCACCTCCGCCCCCGACCTGGCGGCCTTCGCCAACGGCGTCGCCGTGCGGGTGCTGGATTTTAACGATACGTATCTGTCCAAGGAGGCGCTGCACCCATCCGATACGATCCCCGCGCTGCTGGCCGTGGCCGAGGCCGAAGGCCGGGGCGGCAGGGACCTGCTCGCGGCGATGGTTCTCAGCTACGAGGTGTCCTGCCGTCTCGCCGATGCCTCGTCGATCCGCGATCGGGGCTGGGACCACAGCACCTACGGAGCCATCCCCACGGCGCTGGCCTCGGGCTACCTGATGGGGCTGGATCCACCGGCGCTCGAGCAGGCCGTCAATCTGGCCGTGGCCTCGAACGTCACACTGCGGCAGATCAGGGTCGGGCAGTTGTCGATGTGGAAGGGTGCCGCGTTTGCGAATGCCGCCCGCAACGGGGTATTCGCCGCGCTGCTGGCACGCCACGGGATGACCGGCCCGGAGGACGTGTTCGAGGGGCCGCGGGGGTTCTTCGCGCAGGTCTCCGGCCCGCTCGACCTCGGCCTCGCCGAACCCGGCGATCGCTACCGCATCCTCGATACGCTGATCAAGCGGTTTCCGGCCGAGTATCACGCCCAGGCGGCGATCGAGGCGGCCCTGGCGGTGCGGAATCGTCTGGCGGGGGAGGAGATCGCGGCCGTGGAGATCCATAC
>JBIOXT010000327.1:0-7147 GCA_044869795.1 bacterium
GATCTCATGAGATTGCTTCGGGCCTTCGGCCCTCGCAATGACGGGGGGTCTAGATCTTTCCCGCGAAATCGCTGGCGATCAGCTTCTGCAACTCCGCCGCCGCCTGCGCTTCGTCGGGTCCGTCGGCCTGGATCTCGATCTCGTGATGCTGCTCGACGCCCAGGGTGAGCACGCTGAGGATGCTCTTCGCGTCCACCCATGGGCTGTTGCGGGTCGCGTTGCGCACCCGGATCTTTGAGGCAAAGCGGCTAGCCTCGCCGACGAACACCGCCGCCGGCCGGGCGTGCAGCCCGACCGCGTTTGTCACCTTTACGCGCAGTGAATTCATGATGGCGGCGTATTTCGCCGAACCTCTGTTCCCTGACTGACCCGGGTCAAAATCAAATTGGGGACAGTCCCCCTCAGCGAGTCCCTTCGATGGGGACCCCTTAGGGGACGCCGATCCCAATGAGTGGATCTCCCTTCTTCACCGCAAGGGCAGTGACCAGGAACAGCACCGGCCCACCGGCGGGAGCGTGCAGTTCCTGCACCATCTCACCGAAGATGTCGCGCAGTTCTCCGATAAGCTGGCCTTCCTTCACTGTTTGGCCGGCTGCCACGACAGGATGATACGTGGCGGTTGCGTCGGCATACATCCACGCGAAGCGTGACAGCCGCATTGGTCGCACTACCGGCGCCGGCCGCCCCTCGAGCATGCGCAGGTGCAGCAGCACGTTGCGCAGCCCGGCCAGATGCCGCTCCACAGAATCCTGGTCGTAGATGCCTTGCTGGCCGACCTCAGCGATGATGCAAGGAACACCGATCCTCGCGGCGGCGGAGTAGGAGGTCCCGCGCAGCGCGTCTGCCGGAGCGGCCAGCACATAGTCCAGCCCGTAGGCGTCGGCCAGCGCTTGCGCCCGGCCGTCGACATCCGTCCGGCGGGTCTGCTGATAGATGGCAAACGGCACCAGGGCTTCAATGAGATCCCCGCCGTGCAGGTCGACGTACGCATCGGCCCCCGTGATCAACTCCGTGGTCAGGAAGTGCGTGACCCGCTGCGCGGCCGAGCCGGCAGGATCGCCCGGGAAGGTGCGGTTGATGTTCTTCCCATCGACCGGATTCGTGTACATGCTGCGTTCGTAGAATCCCGGGCTGTTCACCGGCGATGTCACGATGAGCGTCCCGCTCAGCGCGGCCGGATCCACCTCGCGGGCCAGGCGCGTGGCGCTGGCAATGCCGGGGTACTCTGCCGCGTGGATGCCTGCGGTGACCGCCAGCGTGGGCCCCGGCTGCCGGCCGCGGATGACAAAGGCAGGCATCTCCCACGGGGGCTCCACGCCGGGGACGCGCACCCAGCCCTGGACACGCCGGCCCGCGTCAGGCGCCAGCCCGCCAAACTGTGTGCGGCTCATCGTGTGTGCACCTCCGTCTGTGCGGGATACGCGGTGTGGTTCAGCGCAGTGAGATCCTCCAAATTCTGCCACGACATCGCCCGCCTGCCGTCCTCGATGTCGTGAATCAGTGCAGCCAGGCGTGCGTTGAGCGGAGCGGGAACACGGTGCGAGGACGCCGTCTCAACCACCGCGCCGACCTGCTGATCCGCCTCGGTCTTGCGTTTGCGCACGGCCAGGTCGCGCCACACGCCGCTCTTCTGCTTCAGCGACTTGCGGTTGAAGGCGGCGAGCTCGTCCAGGCTGCGCACGATGCCCTGCCAGTCTCGAGGCTGCCGGAACGCAAAGGCCGCCGGTTCGTAGCCGTCAAAGCCCTCGCAGCGGACGCCTTCCGCCTCTGCGACGCGGATTACCTCGGCGGCCAGATTGGCCAGCATCGGCCGGCTGGGCGCGTGCGCCAGCACATCCGCGATCGAGGCGTCCACCAGGGCCGTGGCAAAGAGCATCGCGCCGTAGCCGAGTTTCCCCCACAAGTATCCCCAGATGTTGCCGGTGGCCTGGGTATTGGGCAGCACACAGGAGCGGAAAATCTCCTCCAGGCGGCGCACCCGCGCGGAGATCGTCGCCTTCAACTCCCCCAGGTATAGGGCGCCGGTTCCGCCGTACATCACCCGGCCGGGCCCCAGATAATCCGCGCCGAAGTTAACGAACGCTCCGACGGTCCGCGCCGCACCGATGCGTGCGGCGATCACCTTTTCGTTGAGACCGTTCTGGAGGGAAACGACGAAGTTGTCGGGGGCGAGGAGTGGAGCGAGCGCGTCCACCGCCGCCGCGGTGTCCATCGCCTTGACGCACAGGAGCACGGCTTCCGGGATACGTCCGCGCACCGCCTCGCGCAGGGCCTGCGGGGGGACGGCCCGGGCGCGCACGGTGAACGTCTCCCGCCCCTCGATCGTAAGCCCGGCGGAGTTGATGGCGTCGACATGGGCGCGGTCTCGATCCACGAAGAGGACCTCGTGTCCACCGCGCACGAGATGCGCCCCCACGGTTCCGCCGATGGCTCCGGCTCCGACTATGGTGAAATGCATCGCTATCGCGTTCCCGCGTTCCCTCGTTCCCGCGTTCCCGTCTCTATCAGTTCTCGCGCTTCCCTCAAGGCCTGCACCATTCTGTTTCGGCCCCGCACCGCCGCGACGCGCAGCGCCTTCGCCTCATCGGATTCAGGGTCCGCCTCAGCCAGCCGTGAGGCTTCCAGCAGCGGCGGGAGTTCGGGAATCACTGTGGCCGGGTCATGGTCGAACCGTCCAGATCGCGTGTACAAGACAGGGATCAGAATCCGGCCGAGTTGCATGAGCGTACGGTTGATCGCCGACACAGTCTTCGCATCCCCGGGCGTCGATCTCGCAGCTTGTGTGAACTGCCCGGCTGCAGCAACCAGGCCCTCCGCTTCGGCCACACACGCGGAAACGTCGAACCGATCTCCCAGCTGCCGCTGCAGTGCGCGCAGCGACGTCACAATCTCCGCGGTCGTCGCCGTGTAATCGAGCGGGAGGACCGGTGATGCGCACAAGATGTGGGCCGCCGCGGTGTAGATCCGCGCATCGCGCGTCAGCGCCGCGGGATCGAGCTTGTCGACGGTATCCTCGGGTGTGTGCCACCACCAGCCCAGCCCTCCGCCTGCGGCGATGCCGGTGCTGCTGAAGTCGCGGCTGGCCTCCGATCCGTCACCGGGGTGCTCGGAGAGACTCATGAATAGCGACGGGACGCCGATGCCCAGGAACGACTGATCGCCGGACCGTCCCACGCGCGTGCCCCGGTACTGTTGACCGGCCAAGGCGCCGATCACCCGGACGCCGATCTCGCGCGTCTCCGGCATACAGTAGCCCGCGTCCAGTTTCGTGGCCCCGCGGCCGCCGACGGAGTCGACGTTCAGGTGAGCGGCGCACCGTGCGTCGAGTTCGTCCCAATGCGAGTCCGCGTACCAGGTGGACCCAGCATACCGGCCGTGGGAGTGGCCCGACCAGAACGTCAGCCGCAACCCACGGTACAATCGCGTCCGCGCCAAAAGCCGGCCGACTTCCATCATCACCGCATTCGCGCCGCCGTTATCCATCGCGCCGTAATGCCAGGAGTCTACGTGGCCGGCCAGCAGCACAAAGGTGTCGTCACCCGTGCCGTCCAGATCCGCCACCAGCAACGGCAACCGCCGCCACTCCGTGTGCACCGTCGTCGTCAGGAGCGCTCGTACCGGCCGCCCTCCGGCCGTCCGCACCCGTACCCGCGCCGCGCCTTCGCCCGCTGTGGACACCACGGGGATCGACGGGAGTTGGCCCAGCTGCGGCGGAGTCGGGCTGCCCCAGACTGTGGAGACGATCATCTCGTGCACGAGCGGGTCACGGTTGAGAAAGACGACGCCCGCCGCGCCGCCCGAATGTAGCTGCGCGACGCGCTCGGGCGTGGCCAGCCCGTCGGTGATGGCGATGCGCCCCCGGACGTTGTCGCGAGGCGGGCCACTGCCGACGTCGACGGCCTCTGCGGTGATGCCGTCCCGCGGCGTGGAGACCGCAAAACTGTGCGTGATGCAGGGAATATCTTCCGGGTCCGCGTCGAGCAGGCGCAGAGCCGCCGACTGCGGGAGGCTGATCAGCGCGTCGTGTTCCAGCAGTTGGGTGCGCAGCCCCGCCTCGTGCATCCGCCGTTCGATATAGGCAAACGCCTGCCGTTCGTCCGGTGAGCCGGACAACCGGACCCAGCGCGCGATCTCTCGCGTGTCCTCCATGAGGCGGTCGGTAGAGACCGATTCCACCAGGTGCAACGTCTCGCCATCAAGCGCCTGTGTCATGGTGCCCTCCTCAGCCCAGCATCCATTTTCCGCCGTCCACGCTGATCGTCTGGCCGGTCACGTACGCTGCGTCCGCGGAGGCGAAGAAGATGACGGCGCGCGCGATCTCTTGGGCCGTGCCCAGCCGGCGCAGCGCGATCGACTCGACAAATTGCCGCTGGCCGGCCTCGCCCATCGCTTCCCATTGCTTCTCCGTAGCGGGGTTGGAGCGGATGAAGCCCGGCGCCACGCAGTTGACGCGGATACCGAATGGACCCAGTTCGACCGCCGTCTGCCGCGTGAACCCGATGAGGCCGGCTTTCGCGCTGGCGTACGCCTGGATTCCGGTGAGACTGTACGACCGGCCCGCGCCGGAGGAGATATTCACGATCGCGCCGGATTTCTGGGCTTTCATCACCGGCGCCACGGCGCGCGTGAAGTGAAAGGCGCCATCGAGGTTGATGGCGAAGATGCGGCGCCAGTCTGCGTCGGGCACCTCATCCACCGGCCGCATCGTCTGCCCCGCCACACCGCCGGCAGTGTTGACCAGGACATCGATGCGTTTCTCCGCGTCCGCGATTCGTCGGGCGAAGACGTTCACCTGGGCGGGATCCGTGACGTCGACGACGCCGGCTTGACAGCCGGCCGTCGCCTGCGTCTGGACGGCACGCCTGGTCTCCTCCAGTTCGGCGGCAAGGATGTCGCACGCCCACACCCGGGCGCCCTCCCGCGCGAGTTCAACGCAGATCGCCCGGCCGATGCCGTGCGCCGCGCCGGTGACGATTGCCACCTTGCCGTCGAGTCTCGTGCTCATCTCGAAAGCATCCTGTTTGTCATCGCGAGGCCCCCTCTCACTCTGTCATTGCGAGGGGCGAAGCCCCGTGGCGACGCCGAAGGCGTCGTTGCGAGGCCCGTAGGGCCGTGGCAACCCCCTTCGGTTTGTGAGATTGCTTCGCTTCGCTCGCAACGCTTCGCGGATCGCCACGCCCCTTCGGGGCTCGCGATGACTGACTGTCATCGAGACCCCCGCAACCGCGGATCGAGCAGGTCGCGCAGCCCGTCGCCGATGAGGTTGAACCCCACCACAGTGATGAGGATGGCCAGTCCGGGGAACGTCGCGATCCACGGCGCCGTGAGCATGAACGAGCGCCCGGTGGCCAGCATCGATCCCCACTCCGGCGTCGGCGGGCTCGCGCCCAGCCCGAGGAACGAGAGTCCCGCCGTCTCCACGATCATGAAGCCCACCGTGAGGGTGGCCATGACGATGATCGGGGACAGGATGTTGGGGAGGACGTGACGGGCCAGCAGGCGCAGTGATCCGGCGCCGACGGCGCGCGCCGCTTCCACGAAATCTTCTTCTTTGACCTGCAGCACCGCGCCGCGCACCACCCGCGCGAACTGCGGCGTGTACACGACCCCGATCGCGATCATAGCGTTGATGAGGCTGGGGCCGAGGATGGCCACGACAATCATCGCCAGCAAGAGATAAGGGAAGGCCAGCAAGACGTCTACGGTGCGCATGATCACCGCATCCACCCGCCGCCCGAAGTACCCAGAGACGACGCCCAGGATCACCCCCAGCACCGCCGCGATGCCGTCGGCGACGACGCCCACCACCAGCGCAATCCTGGCTCCGTAGATGACGCGTGAGAAGATATCGCGCCCGAACTCATCGGTGCCGAAGAGGTGTGCGCGCGATGGACTGAGCAGCTGGTTGGTAAACGCCTGCTCGATGGGGTCAAATGGGGCGAGCACGGGCGCAAAGAATGCCGCGGCGATGACCCCCCCGACGATGACGGCCCCGGCCACAAAGCTGCTGTGCGCGAACAGCCGCCGCCACGAGAGGGCGGCCAGGCGGCGGTGCGTGCGCAGGACGACGGTGCCGGCGGTGGCCATCTCACTCGTACCTGATGCGCGGATCCAGATAGACGTAGAGTACATCGACGAGCAAATTGGCCAGCACGAAGACCGCCGCCGCGATCAGCACGACCCCCTGTACCATGGGGTAGTCCCGCGCCAGCACGCTGGTGATGGCCAGCCGTCCCAACCCAGGCAACGCAAAGATGGTTTCGGTCAACACCGCGCCGCTCAGCAGCAGCCCGAGCTGCAGACCCACCAGCGTCACCACTGGCAGCAGCGCGTTTCGGAGCGCGTGCCGGCTGACAACCCGCCGTTCCGCAAGCCCTTTCGCGCGCGCGGTCCGGATGAAGTCGAGTCCCAGGACATCCAGCATCGTAGAGCGCGCCATCCGCGCGACGGCCGCCATCGCCGTTGAGCCCAGCGCCACCGCGGGAAGCACCAGATGGCGGAGGCTATTTGTGACCAGCGCCCAATTGCCGGCGATCACTCCGTCGAGCAGCGGCGCTCCCGTGATCCGCCGGTACCCGAGGCTCCCATCGACGATGCCGCCCAGCGGCAGCCAGCCGAGCATGCCGCCGAAGACCAGCAGCAGGAGAATGCCGGTCCAGAATACCGGCATCGAGACGCCGACCAGCACGCCGACCATCGAGCCGGTATCCAGCGCCGAGCGAGGATACCGCGCGGCCAGCACTCCGATCAACAGTCCGAACACGACGGCAAACGCCAGCGCCGCCAGGCTCAGCTGCACGGTGACCGGCAGCGCCTGGCCGATCTCCCACATCACCGGCTGGCGAGTCCGGATCGAGACGCCGAAGTCCCCCCGCAGGACTCCGGCCAGGAATCGCGCGTACTGGATGTACACCGGACGGTCCAACCCCAGCTGGTGCCGGATCCGCTGCAGGTCGGCCTCGGTGCCCTTGTCTCCCAGCAGCAACTGCGCGACGTCGCCAGGGATGAGGTGCATCCCGAAAAAGACCAGGACGCTCACCCCCAGCAACACGGGCGCCAGTTGCAGCAGGCGCCGTCTGATGAATTTCAGCATCGCGTTCCAGTCCGCAGGCCGAAGCCCGGGGCCCTGCACCGCAGAGCGCAGGGC
>JBIOXT010000328.1:0-6279 GCA_044869795.1 bacterium
GACTTGACCAGCAGCACCGCGCGGTGCGGGCCGTGCACGACCTCCGCGCCCAGCAGCGGACGCAGGCCCACCTCGCGGGCGGCGGCGATGAAGCGCATCGCGCCGTAGAGTCCGTTGGTGTCCGTCAGGGCCAGGGCGTCGGCGCCGTTTGCCCGCGCCGCGGCGCACAGGGCTTCGACCGAGTTCACGCCGCGCAGGAACGAGTACTCCGAGTGCACGTGGAGGTGGACAAACGCCGGGATCGTCATGACGCGCGCACCACGCGGCCCCAGCGCACCGCCGATTCCCCGTAGCGCCCGCGGATGCGATCGACCGCGTCGGCCAGCCGCCGCATCTTCTCATCGTCGCCCGCGCGCCGCGGGCCCCGAGCGAGCCCGCCATTGGCGGGCGAGTCGAATGGTTCCCCTGTTCCCGCCGGAAAGAGGTTGAGTTGTTCATGCGCCCGGCTCCCCACCTCACCATCGACGATCAGGCGGCGGACCCGGACCCGGCGGCTGAACGCGCGCACCCGCAGCGTCTCGATGATGTCATACAGCGGGGCGTCAAGGTTTGTCTCCGGCCGGACGTCGGTTTCCCGGCTGGCTTCGACGAAGTCACTGTAGACGACGGTGAGCCGCAGGCGCCGGCAGCGCTGGCTCCGCCGGCGCAGGTCCCGGGCCAGCCGTTCGATCAGCATGAACAGGTGCGCGCGGATCCGATCCAAATCGACGGAGTCCGGATCCAGGATCGCCGCCTGCGCGATCCACGGCCCGGAGCGTTCGGCGACGACGGGAGACTCATCGATGCCCTGCGCACGGCGGTGGAGATCGACGGCGACCGGTCCCGCGACGGCCTGCAGGAGCGGCAGCGGGACGGCGGCGATCGCCCCAAGATGAGTCATGTTCAGGTCGTCCAGGAGTCCGACCAGGGTGCGCGCGGCGGGTCGTGCCAGCTCAGGCAGCGCCGTCGGCGGCAGCGGCGCCATGAACGGGCGCTCGTCCCCCGGCCGCACGTCGCAGAGCTCCGTCGGACGGACGAGGGTGGTGGCGACGTCGGTCACGAGTTTGTTCGTGCCGACGCCGAGGGCGCCGGCGAGCCCGTGGCGCTGCCCGATTTCCCGCGCGATCCGCGATGCCGTGTCCACCGCGGCCCCAAACAGCCGCTGGGTCCCGGTCAGATCCAGGAAGACATGACCGGGGCCGGCGGGCTCCCAGAGCGGCGAAAAGCGCGCGACGATCTCTTGGACGCCTCGCTGGCCGCGGCGGATGCGCGAGCTGCTGGGGGGCAAGAGTTGCAGGGGAGGACAGAGCCATCGCGCGTGGTCGACGGCCATGCCGGCGCACACACCGTCCCGCGCCGCTTCCACGGAGACCTCGCGCAGGACCGCGCGGGCGTGTGTCCCGGCGGCGACCGCCACCGGCCGTCCGCGCAGGGCGGTATCCTCCAACGTGGCCAGGGCAATCTCAAACGACGGGATCTTGAAACAGACGATTTGCCGTTCCATCGGGCTCCACTTCGATGGTCGTCCGCTGATCGAGGGATCGTCAATGCCGAACACCGTCTGCCCCGGGTGACATGTTCGGTTTGTAGTGGCCGCCCCGCGCACCTGCTGCTACAGGTATCGAAAGTAACCCATTGCCCGTCCTTCCGCTTCGTTGACAATGCTGGAGGTCACACCTATAATTGACGAGGCGCGAGAAGTCTTTTTTTGTTTTGGGGAGGATTTCATGGCCCGGGTGACCGACCTGAAGACGAACCGGCAGCTGACGCGGTCGGGCGCGGCGAGGACAATGGCGCTGCGCAACGGATCGCCGGTGCAGGATCGGATCGTCCGCTACCTGCGGGACGTGCGCGCGGAGCTGACGAGGGTGGAGTGGCCCAGCCGCACCGAGCTGATCGCCATGACGGTCGTCGTGATCGTGGTCCTGCTGGCCGTGTCACTGTACCTCGGAGCTTGGGACGCCCTCTTTACCTGGGTGTTCCAGAAGGTGCTTGTGAAGCGCTGACCTCCCGCGCAAACGACCCTCCGTACGTCACGCTGGTGCATCCCATGATGGAAGACAAGATCAAAGAAATCTTTGCCGACGAGCCCGAGGCGCCCGTCGTTGAGGAAGCCCCGGAGCCTCAGGCCGCGGTGGCGGTGGAAACCGAACAGGCCGAGGCTCCGCGCGACCCGCGCATCAAATGGTACGTGATCCATACCTACTCCGGCTATGAAAACAAGGTGAAGACCAACCTCGAGCGCCGGATGAAGACGATGCACGGGCAGGGCGGGGAGCGGATCGTGCAGGTCCTCGTGCCCACCGAGAAAGAGAAGGAGATCAAAGGCGGCAAGCGCCGGGAGGTCGATCGCAAGATCTATCCCGGCTACGTCCTCGTCGAGATGATCATGGACGACGACTCCTGGTACGTCGTCCGCAACACCCCCGGCGTGACCGGATTCGTCGGGTCAGGCACCCGCCCCGTGCCGCTCGATGATGCCGAAGTGAAGCGGCTGCTCAAGCAGCTGCGGGACGAAACGCCCCGCTACCGCATCACCTTCCAGAAGGGCTCCGTTGTGCGGATCACCCAGGGGCCGTTCCAGGACTTCACCGGAGTGGTCGACGAGGTGATGGTCGAGAAGGAAAAGGTGCGCGTGCTGGTGTCGATTTTCGGCCGGGCCACGCCGGTCGAGCTGAGCTTCGGGCAGATCGAGAAGACGTAGGAGATCGGAATGGCGAAGAAGGTCATTGCCGTCATCAAGTTGCAGATCCCCGCGGGGAAGGCCACCCCCGCGCCGCCGGTCGGTCCGGCGCTGGGCCAGCACGGCGTGAACATCATGGAGTTCTGCAAAGCCTACAACGAGCGGACGGCGTCCCAGACCGGGACGATCGTGCCGGTGGAGATCACCGTGTTCGCCGACCGCACGTTTACGTTCGTCACGAAGACCCCGCCCGCGGCGGTGCTGCTGCGCCAGGCGGCGGGGCTGGAGAAAGGCTCGGGGGAACCCAACAAGACGAAGGTCGGCAAGGTGACCCACGACCAGGTCCGCGATATCGCCAAGCAGAAACTCCGCGATCTGAACACTCAGGACCTGGACGCCGCGACGCGGATGATCGAGGGTACGGCGCGTTCGATGGGGATCGAGGTGGTGGGATGAAGACGATTCGCAAGCACGGCAAGCGCTACACCGAGGCGGCGAAGGCCGTCGAGGTGGACCAGGTCTATGACCCGGCCGAGGCGGTCCACCGGCTGAAGCAGATGCCCACGGCGAAATTCGACGAAACGGTCGACTGCGCCATCCGCCTGGGCATCGATCCCAAGCAGGCTGACCAGCAGGTCCGCGGCACCGTGGGCCTGCCCGCGGGCACCGGCAAATCCGTGCGTGTCCTCGTGTTCGCCAAGGGCGAGAAGGTGAAGGAAGCGGAAGCGGCGGGCGCGGACTTCGTCGGCGGCGACGAGTTCGTCGAGAAGATCCAGGGAGGCTGGACCGACTTCGACGTGGCGGTCGCGACGCCCGACGTGATGAGCACGGTCGGCCGGCTGGGCCGCGTGCTCGGGCCGCGCGGGCTGATGCCTAACCCGAAAGCCGGCACGGTGACGTTCGACATCAGCAAGGCCGTCAAGGAGATCAAGGCCGGGAAGATCGAGTACCGTACCGACAAGTTCGGCATCATCCACGCAGGCATCGGAAAAGCGTCGTTCACCGCAGAGCAGCTGCTCGAAAACTT
This sequence comes from bacterium, assembly GCA_044869795.1. Taxonomy (GTDB): domain Bacteria; phylum Sysuimicrobiota; class Sysuimicrobiia; order Sysuimicrobiales; family Kaftiobacteriaceae; genus DASXUC01. Next base: position 3,690 of record JBIOXT010000328.1, read on the forward strand.
CACGACGCTGCTGGAGGCCATCCTCCGCGCGAGGCCGGCCTCGGCGAAAGGGCAGTACATCAAGTCCATCACCGTGTCGACCACGATGGGTCCGGCCGTGAAGGTCGATTCCGCCAAGGTGCAGGCCGCGAAGGCGGCGGTGTAGCTCCGAAGAGTTGATGTGACTGGCGGCGGCTGCTATACTGACAGCCGCGTACGTAACGACATAGCGTCGCACGTGCCGTAGACAGCAGGTCCCCTGGGGATAATGACCGGAGAGGTCGCCTGCCGAGGTGATCGAATGGGCCCCTCGTCTGCGGTGGGCCCGTTTTGTTTGCGCCGCAGGAGGCGGGTCGAATGGCACGGCCAGAGAAAGTCCGGCAAACTGAAGCCATCCGCGAGCGGCTGCAGCGCTCCGGCGCGATTATCTTCACCGACTTCCGCGGCCTCAATGTCGGCGAGATCGCTACGCTGCGTGAGAAGCTGCGGGCGGCCGGGGTCGAGTACAAGGTCGTCAAGAACACGCTGCTCAGCCGGGCCGCCGAGAGTCTGGGCATCGACGGGCTCGCCCCGTATCTGGAGGGACCGACGGCCGCGGCGTTCGCTGGCGACGATCCGGTCGCTCCGGCGAAGATCCTTCAGGAGTACATCCGGGCTGCGCGCAAGCTCGAGGTGAAGGGGGGACTCGTCGAAGGGCGCCTCCTCTCCGCCGACCAGATCAAGCGGCTGGCCGAGCTGCCCTCGAAGACCGAACTGCTGGCCAAGGCTCTGGGGTCGATCGTCTCGCCGCTGTACGGGTTGATGGGCGTGCTGACAGGAGTGCAGCGCAATCTCGTGTACGCGCTGGACCAGATCCGGCAAAAGCTGGAAGCAGAAGCAACCTAGGACAAGGGGGAAGATGCAGTGGCAGAAGCAAAGGTGAAAACCGCAGGGACGAAATTGAGCAAGGAGGACCTCGTCGAGGCGATCGGCAGCCTGTCGATCCTCGATCTGGCCGACCTGGTGAAGCTGCTCGAAGAGAAGTTCGGCGTCAGCGCAGCTGCCCCCATGGCGGTAGCGGCGCCGGCGGCCGGCGCGGGCGCAGGGGCGGCGCCGGCGGTCGAGGAGCAGACGGAGTTCGACGCGATCCTCAAGAGCATCGGGGACAAGAAGATCCAGGTCATTAAAGTCGTCCGCGAGCTGACCGGCCTGGGCCTCAAGGAGGCCAAGGACCTCGTCGACGGCGCTCCCAAGCCCGTCAAGGAGAAGGTCAGCAAGCAGGAAGCCGAGCAGATCAAGACCAAGCTCGAGGCTGAAGGAGCAACGGTAGAGGTCAAGTAAGCCCGTCTGCGCCCCTATTGACTCAGGGTCCCTCCCTGAGTATGATAGGCTTTACGGTTAATTCCCGGGAGCAGGGTTGGCGCGGCCGTGCTCCCGCTTTCCCAGACCAAATTATCTACTTGCTCTTTTCCCACGCCAATCGGAGGGTAGGACACTCAGGGCGACCGGTGCTCTGCGTGTCGTATTTGCTTTTCGCGCCGACGGACATCCCGCAGTGGAGGTGAGTGTCACCCCGTGAAGACCAAGTCGCGACGCAAGATTGGCGCGCTGTCGGCTTCCGCCAACGGCCGTCTCACCGCAGGGCACGCGGTCACCCGTGGCCGCCGGGATCGGATCAGCTTCGCCAAGATTCCGGAGATCATCGACGTGCCCGACCTGATTGAAGTCCAGCGCCGGTCCTACGAGTGGTTCCTGCGCGAGGGCATCCGGGAGGTCTTCGAGGAGATCTCTCCGATCCAGGACTTCACCGGCAACCTCGAGCTGCACTTTGCCGTGGAGACCGGGCGCCGGCGGTCCGAAGAGCCGCCCAGCGTCTTCGACGACGAGCCCGTCCTGGACTTCGGCGGCTACCGGCTGGAGCGGCTGAAGTACTCCGAGGAGGAGTGCCGCGACCGCGATTACAACTACAGCGCCTCGCTGAAGGTCAAGGTCCGCCTCCTGATCAAGGAGACCGGCGAGATCAAGGAGCAGGAAGTCTTCATGGGCGACCTGCCCCTGATGACCCGCCGCGGAACCTTCATTATTAATGGGGCCGAGCGGGTGGTGGTCAGCCAGCTCGTCCGCTCCCCCGGCGTGTACTACAGCTACACGCCCGACGCCTCCGGCCGTCCCATGCCCGGGGTCACCGTGATCCCGCACCGCGGGGCCTGGCTGGAGATGGAGCTCGACAACAACGGGATCATCTCTACGCGCATCGACCGCACGCGGAAGATCCCGGTGACCGTGCTGCTGCGCGCGCTGGGGTACGACAGCGACGAGCGGATCCGCAAGCTGTTCGACGACGACAAGGCCATTGCCGCGACCCTCGCCAAGGATCCGGTCAAGGAGCGCAGCGGCCCCAAGGCCGTCGACGAGGCGCTGATCGAGATCTACCGCCGCCTCCGTCCGGGCGATCCGCCGACGGTGGAATCGGCCCGCCAGCTGCTGCAGACCCTGTTCTTCGATCCGCGGCGCTACGACCTCGGCAAGGTCGGGCGGCACAAGGTCAACCGCAAGCTGGGGATCGACGCCCCGCTGGAGTTCCGCACGCTCGTGCAGACCACCGGCGGTGAGGTGACCGACGTCAAGCCGT
>JBIOXT010000329.1:0-2235 GCA_044869795.1 bacterium
GCCGGGTCCAGCTGCGGCCCCGGGCGGTCAGGCACCGGCCCCGCAGTACCAGGCTCCGGCTGCCCCCACGCCCGCGGCCGACCAGACCATGAACCTCGGCGCCGTGCCCGCCGCGGCGTCGGCGCCCCCGGCCAAGCAGGGCGGGCGGGCCGCAGGCCTGCTGAAGTCGAGTGCCGTGATGGCGGCCGGCACGATGGTCTCCCGCCTCACCGGCTTCATCCGCTCCGCGCTGATCGTCTCGGCGCTGGGCACCGCTTTCCTGGGTGACTCCTTCCAAGTCGCCTACCAGCTGCCGACAATGATCTACATCCTCACCGTCGGCGGCGGCCTCAACTCCGTCTTCGTACCGCAGCTCGTGCGCGCCATGAAGGACGACGACGACGACGGTGAGGCGTTCGCGAACCGCCTGCTGACGCTCGTCATGGTGGCGCTCGCCGCGCTCACCGCGCTCACGATGTTCGCGGCGCCGCTCCTGGTCCGCGCGCTGTCGAACTCCGTCGCGACCAACCCCGCGGCGAACGACGTCGCCATCACCTTCACGCGTTACTTCCTGCCCTCCATCTTCTTCATGGGCATCCACGTGGTGATGGGGCAGATCCTCAACGCCCGCGGCAAGTTCGGCGCGATGATGTGGACGCCGGTCCTCAACAACATCGTCATCATCGTGACGCTGGGGATGTTCCTCTGGGTGTACGGCACCGCGGAGCACTCCGGCATGGGTGTCACGAACATCCCGCCGGAAGGCCAGCGGCTGCTCGGCGTCGGCATCCTCCTCGGCCTCGTGGTGCAAGCCCTCGCGATGATCCCGTATCTGCGCGAGACCGGGTTCCGGATGCGGCTGCGCTTCGACTGGAAGGGCCACGGCCTGGGCAAGGCCGCGATGCTCGCGAAGTGGACCATCCTGTTCGTCCTCGCCAACCAGGTCGGCGCCCTCGTCGTCACCCAGCTGGCCACCGCAGCGGTCGCCGACACGAAGATCCCCGGCACCGGCTTCAGCGCCTACGCCAACGCACAGCTCATCTGGGGCCTGCCGCAGGCCATCATCACCGTCTCCCTCATGGCCGCCCTGCTGCCGCGCATCTCGCGCTCGGCCGCGGAGGACGACGGCGGTGCGGTGCGGGACGACATCTCGCAGGGGCTGCGCACGACAGCGGTCGCGATCGTGCCCCTCGCGTTCGGTTTCGTCGCGCTCGGCATCCCGATGTGCACGCTCATCTTCGGCTCCTCAGGCACCAGCGCCGCCACGAACATGGGGTACATGCTGATGGCCTTCGGCCTCGGCCTGATCCCGTACTCGGTGCAGTACGTCGTCCTGCGCGCCTTCTACGCCTACGAGGACACCCGAACCCCCTTCTACAACACGGTCATCGTGGCGGCCGTCAACGCCGCCGCCTCCGCCGTCTGCTACGCCGTGCTCCCGCCCCGATGGGCCGTGGTCGGCATGGCCGCCTCCTACGGCCTGGCGTACGCGATCGGTGTCGGTGTCGCCTGGCGCCGGCTGCGCAATCGACTGGGCGGGGACCTCGACGGCAACCGTGTGCTGCGGACGTACGCCAGACTCTGCATCGCCTCGGTACCGGCGGCGCTGCTCAGCGGCGCGGCCTGCTACGGCATCGGCCACTCGCTCGGCCAGGGTGTCCTCGGCTCCTTCGCCGCGATCATCGCCGGCGGTGCGATCCTGCTCGGGATCTTCTTCGTCGCCGCCCGCCGTATGCGGATCGAGGAGCTGAACTCGCTGGTCGGCATGGTGCGTGGACGGCTGGGGCGCTGAGTCCGAGGTACGCGCACAACCATCGTCCGCCACCGTGTGTCGTGCATAGCGGCGGACTGTGGGCACAATTGGATTCTGCGTCGCACGGCGCGCAACGGATGGGGAGGCAGGAACGACGGTGGCGGAACGGAGCACGGCTGCCGTCGACGTGGCAGACAACAGCGGTGACGAGCCGCTGACCGCCAAGGCGGACCAGTCCACGGCCGACGGGGTGGCCCAGAACCGGGAGCGGGACACGGAAAACGTCGAGGCACAGGGGAGTGGCGGGACCGAGAGTCCCGGGAAAGCCTCACCGCCGGAATTGCACAGCGGCCACAAGCTAGCCAGACGCTACCGGCTTGAGGAGTGCGTCACCCGTCTGGACGGTTTCAGTAGTTGGCGTGCGGTGGACGAGAAACTCCGCCGCGCCGTCGGTGTGCACCTGCTGCCCGCCGATCATCCGCGGGCCCGCTCCGTACTGGCGG
>JBIOXT010000330.1:0-2843 GCA_044869795.1 bacterium
AAGACGACCGCGTGAACAAACGAGGAGCACAGTCTCAGAACTACGGGGCCTGTGCTCCTCTCTTCTCGACAAAGCCGCAGGCATGCGCGGCATAGACGAAGAGCCCGGCGTTCCAGGCAAACGGAAACTCAGCCTGGAAGAACCGGCGGTTGACCGGTGTGCCGTCCTGCTCGTAGACTTCCGCGACGACGTTCTGACGCACGTACCATCCGGCGATCCGCGCCAGATCCGCCACTGCCTCATCCGAGCGGCCCAGCCGCCATTTGTTCACCGCATTGAGCGTGCCCAGCCACGGCCAGATGAGGGTGCGGTGGTAGTCGGGGATGCCGGCCAGATAGTAAAAGGGAAACACCTGCCAACCTGAATAGACCGGATCACATGTCCGCAGCGGAGTCGCTGCGTCAAGACTCCGTTCCTGAATGAAGCGCAGGATGCTTGCGGCCTGCTCGGCGGAGGCGGTACCGAAGAAAACCGACAGCGCATTGCCGTCTGCACAGAACCCGCCGCGGCGGTCCCCGCGGATCCAGTCGGTGAAGTAGGTGCCGTTCCAAAAGTGCATCTGTAATTGCCCGCCCAACCGTTCGGCGGCGTCGTGGAAGAACGCTTCATCCTGCCGGCGCCCCAGCTCGCGCTTCAATAACTCACACGTCCGCAGTCCCTCGTACAGGAGCAGGTTGAGGTAGAACACCTTGTTTTTCTTGAGGATGGAATCCATCCAGTCGGCCAGGTAGTGGTTCTCGATCATCCCGTCGCCGTCGCGGTCGAACCGCAGCAGCCATCGGGCGGCGCGATCCATCGCCGGCTCGAACCGGGACGTAAAGTCCATGTCGTGCGTGCGCGCAAAGTACTCCCGCGCCGCGATGATGAACAGCGCGGACGGATCGATCGGATGTGGAAAGATCGCGCCCGCCCGGTAGATCGCCCGGGGCATCATCCGCTGGGTGTGGTAGCCGCCCAACGTATGGCCCACGTATTCCACGCGCACCGGCACCTCGCCGGTAGGAAGCTGGTACTTGATGAAGGTGTCGAGGTGGGCCCGGGCCTCATCGTAGTCGCCCAGCGCCAGCGCGCCGAAGAGGGCCCAGAAGCCGTCGCGTGACCAGTACGCGTTGAAGTGCAGCCGCCCGGCGACGATGCCGTGGGGATTATAGCAGGCCCGAAGGTCCCGTTCTGCGATGCGGTAGGCTTGATGGATGATCTGAAGGTCGTCCGCTGGAGCAGGCCCCATCACGCCTCAGCGCGGCACGGCACGTACCATGGACGGGTCGAGCTGGCTCGCCGCAGCCTCGTCGACCCACCATGTCACGTGGCCGTCGACGGGCCGGACGCCCGCGGCAGTACAGGATGGCGCATCGGGAGACATCAGCACCCGGCGCAGCGCATCCGCCTTCGCCGGTCCGGCAACGAGGAAGTGCACATGCCGCGCATGATTGAACACCGGCAGGGTGAGGGTGAGGCGCAGCGGAGGCTGCCGGGGTGAGCGGGTCGCGACGACCCAGCGCACCGTCTCGAGCAATGCCGGCGTGTCGGGAAACAGGGAGGCGGTGTGGCCATCGGTCCCCATGCCCAGGAACACGACATCCAAGCGCGGCCATCCGCCGGGGAAGTGCGCGCGGAGCACCCGCTCATACGCGTCCGCGGCCTGCACGGGATCCGCGGACGTCGTCTCCATCGGGTGAACATTGCCGGGGGGAACCGGCAGGTGGTCGATCAGCGTGTCTTGGACCATGCGGAAGTTGCTGAGCGCATCGCCGGCGGGCACGTACCGCTCATCGCCCATGAATAACTGCACCGCCGCCCACGGCAGCCGGTCGGCGTAGCCGAAGGCGAGAAATCGGTACAGCCGTCGCGGCGTAGAGCCGCCCGACAGCGCCACCGTGCAGCGTCCGGACGACGCAACTGCCTGCTGCGCCTCGGCGGCAAAGATCTCAGCGACGGCGCGGCTCAGCTCATCGAGTTCGGGAAAGACCCTGACGTCAGGCTTCACGTTTGACCTCGTGCCCGCCGAACTGCTCGCGCATGACCGCCAGCAGCCGGTCCGCGTAGCCGTACTCGTCGCGCGAGGCAAACCGCTGCAGCAGCGAGAGTGTGATCACCGGCGCGGGCGCATCCAGGTCCATCGCTTCCTTCACCGTCCACCGTCCCTCACCCGAATCCTGGACGAAGGGCCGCACGTCGGCAAGGTCCTGGTCCTTCGCCAGGGCGGCGGAGGTGAGGTCGAGGAGCCACGATCGGACGACGCTCCCGAATCGCCAGACCTCGGCGATCTGATGGAGATCAAAGCCGAACTCGGTTTTGCGCTTCATGATCGTGAAGCCTTCGGCCATCGCCTGCATCATCCCGTACTCGATGCCGTTATGGACCATCTTCGCGAAATGCCCCGCCCCATGCGGCCCGACGTGCCCCCACCCGCGGCTGGGCCCCGGCGCCAGCGTCTCCAGCACAGGACGCAATCGCTCCACGATCTCGCGCTCGCCGCCGACCATCATGCTGTACCCCTCGGTCAGCCCCCAGACCCCGCCGCTGGTGCCGACGTCGATGTAGTGCAGATCATGTTCGCGGACCAGCGCGGCCCGCCGCATCGTGTCTTTGTAGTAGGAGTTGCCGCCATCGACGATCACGTCCGCGGGGGCCAGCAGCGGGATCAGGGTCTGGATCGTCTGGTCCACCGGGTCGCCGGCGGGAATCATCATCCAGATGGTGCGGGGCGGCGATAGTCGTTCCATCAGCGCCGGAAACGTCGTCACTCCCTGACCACCCAGTCGCTTGAAGCGATCCAGCGCCTCCGGCCGGCGGGCATACGGGATCACGGTGTGCCCCGCCCGCAGCAGCCGTTCGGCCAT
>JBIOXT010000331.1:0-3343 GCA_044869795.1 bacterium
CGCTGAGTCGAGGCTGGAGCGACCGCCGATCAGCGAACGGCAGCCAGACCCGACCCGTCCATCGTGACGTTCGCCACCTTCCACTTCGAGAAGGTCACGACGATGACGTGCCGGCGCATCGGATCGAAATTCTGTGGCAAGGCGAACCTGCCGCGGTACATCCGCTCCGTCTGGGGGAGTTGGCTCAGCTCCACGGTCACGAAACGATTCGAGAGCGGGACCGCCACCGTCATGTCGAACGACTGCGGCGTCCCGTCGACGAGGAAGGGGTGGAGCACGACCGCCTCTTTCCGGCCCGGCGCCAGCACCCCCGGCGCCATGTCGAAGCGGAACGTCCCGGTCCCGAGATCACCGCGGTCCGGGAAGGCGACCGCTCCCTCTCCCAGTTCCTTGGGCGAATTCACCTTGAGCGTGAACGGGCCACCGCCGCTGGCCGTGTCGACGGTCCACAAGCCAACCGCGACGGCCAACGCGGCCACTCGTGCCAGCCTTCTGTTCATCCCAGCCCTCCAGGACAAGAAGGACGACATCTTATCCTGCAAGCGTCTGCAGGTGTCGGTGAGCGCACTTGCGGCAGATGACCATCACCAATCCGGTCGCCGTCTTGGTGACCGGCGACACGTGAGCGGCCCCGAGAAAGGTGACGAGACGGGCGCGAACCCGCGCCGCCTGCTCAGGGCGCATCTGGAGCCAAACGACGCGATGGTGCTGATCGCCACACGGCCGGCGATCAGGGGCTGACTGCCGGGGGAGAGCCCGGTTCTGCATCGAATTGAGTTGTTGCAGCAACCCCTGTGCCGCCGAGGAGCCCTAGCTCGCGAGCCGTTCGCCGTAGTGCTGCCTGATGCACCGGCGGCAGATGATGACCTCCCAGCCGACCTCGGTCTTGAACAGGGGGGAGACGCGGTCTGCGCCGAGGGCGTTGACCAGCCGGGCGCGCGCCAACAGCGCCTCGGCATGCGGCAACGTCACGCTGAGGATGCGATGGCTGCCGTCGTCGCAGCGCCGGCCAGGAGGCTGGTTGTCCCGCATGCCATCCTGGCCGGCAAAGGCCGTGCCGGCGAAAGGTCCAGTGCGCCGCGACCCCTGTTGCGCCGCGACCCCTTGCACTTGGCGGCCGCGCGCTCTAATCTCCCGGCCTATGGGCGACGAAATGAGTTGCGCCCTGTGCCAGCGGCCCATCGAGGCGCGGCAGAACGTCTTGTTTCAGGCCGACGGCGGCGTCGTGCACGTGGGGTGCGTCGTGGGCGCCCGGGCGAAGCCCACTCAGGCCGTCCCTGAACCGACGCCCGATCCAATCTGTCCCGTCTGCACGAGGGCGATCAAGGCGACCCAGAGTAAAGTGAAGGACGGCGCCAGACTGCTCCACGTCGACTGCTTCCTTCAGCGACGGCGTCCGATCGCGGGTGGGGCACCCGTGCCTGCGTGGCGCCTCGTCGGCGACAAGGACATCGGCCAGAAGCGCTGGTTGACCCGGGCCGGCCATCAGGAGCTCATGATCGCGTGCGTCGAGACGCTGGTGGCATCCCAGCACCTCGTGGCTCGTGCGCGGCGAGTCGTGGCGGACTCACGCAGCGCTCGTCGTTCGTCGGCGGCATAGTGGGGCGGCAGTTGCGTCGCGTCGGGGCGCGGGCCCGACGGCGACGACGAACCCGAGCGTAGCCGACCCTGCGGCCGTCGGCCGAAGATTGACCTGCCTCCTGCGCGCAGTAGCGTGCACTTGCGAAGCGCCGAGTCACAATCCACCCGAGGAGATCCGCATGCCCGACATATCCCCAGCCCCAGGCAATGGGTGCGCGATCAGGTCGAGCTCTACGAGCGCAGCGTGGGGACGGAAGGCACCACACTCCGCGACACCGGGCTGCCGGTGATCATCGTGACGCACACCGGCAACAAGACCGGCGCCATTCGCAAGACGCCCCTGATGCGTGTCAAGGACGGCCCCAACTACGTCCTCGTCGGCTCGCTGGGGGGAGCGCCGACCCATCCGGTCTGGGTCTACAACCTGCGCGCCAATCCCGCCGTCGAGATCCGGGACCACACCGCGGTCCAGCCGATGCGGGTCCGCGAGGTCAGCGACGAGGCCGAGCGGGCGCGGCTGTGGGCGCTGGCCGTCGCGGCGTATCCGCCTTACGCGGAGTACCAGACGCGGACCACCCGGCGGATTCCGCTCTTCGTCGCGGAGCCGCGAGGCCCGCGGGGCTCGTGAGAGGTCCACAGCTTCCCTTCCCGCCGGGGCGACCGTAGAATGCGGGCGGCCTGTACACTCCGGGCCCACGAAGGGTGGGAATCACGATGAGCGTTCACACGTCCCCGCTGTCGATCACGAAGGCCACGCTTCCCTACGAGCGGCAGCGGCTGGAAGACATCGGCTACATGACCTGCATGACGCTCACCCTGCTCGGCAACTACGCCCAGACCGGCCATTTCGGCGGCCCGCTGGCCTACACACCGTTCAACGTCGCGGTGCACCTGGCCGGGGCCGAGCTGGGCGGCCTGCGGTACGACTACCGGCGGCCCAAGCATCCCTATGGCGACAAGTTCATGCTGGCCGGTGGGCACTGCGCCCCCACCTGTTACGCGCTGTGGATGATCCTCGGCCAGGCGCTCTACCGGAAGCACCAGGCGACGGGCGACGCCCGCTACGACGTCGCGCCCGATGTCGCGATCCTGCCGGTCGACGCGCTCGGATTCCGGCGGGGCGCTGGCGCGCTGCGGACGCTGCTGGCCGATCATGGGCTGTCCGACCACCCGCTATTCGCCCAGGCCAAGGGGCGCGGCATCCGGGCCCTGCAGGGGCACATCGAGAGCACGGACGTCACTAACGACGTCAACGGAGGACCGTCGGGGGTTGGGATCGCGACGGCCGCCGGCAAGGCCGCGTTCTGGGACATCGTCGGCGCGCCCGTGGGCACGCCGAAAGTCATCGCGTTCGAGGGCGAGTTCGCCATGACCGAGGGGCACGCCCAGGAGCTGAAGACGCAGGCCATCGCGATGCAGGTCGGCAAGCGGCTCCGGATCTTCCTCTCCGACAACAACGCCGGGATCGACGATTCGCTGCTCGGCGGGGTCGTCCACCGCAAGTTCGGCGGTTACCAGCTGATCGACCAGTGGACTTCCTACGGGTGGCACGTACTCTCGCTGCCCGACGCTCACGACTACGACCAGATCGTGGGCGCGCTCAAGACGATGGAGGAGTGGGACCCGTCGGATCGCCGTCCCATGATCGTGATCGGCAAGACCACCAAGGGGTACTGGCCCGGCGCGGTGAACGGCAAGATTCCGGGGGCCGGGGATCAGGTGGTCGGCTATCCGAGCCATCCGTACGCGATGAAGATGAACT
>JBIOXT010000332.1:0-11562 GCA_044869795.1 bacterium
GCGGGCGTCTTGAACTGGATGCGGCGGGCGTCAAGCTTCCGCCACGTAACCTGCTGCCCGGCAAACGTGAGCAGGCTCCTGATGCTGTTGTCGACGCCGGTGGTGAAGATCGTCTGCATCGAAAACACGACGTCGTCCGCCGTGAGCGGAGTGCCGTCGGACCAGACGACCCCCTGCCGGAGAACGAACACCCAGGTCCGTCCGTCCCGCGAGACCGTCCAGGATTCGGCCAGCGATGGTCCGATCTCGCCGGTGATGTAGTTCTGCTCGACGAGGCTGTCGAACATCACATTCGTCACGGCGCCCGATGCCGTATCCTGCACGATGATCGGGTTGAAGGTCCTCGGGTCTGAAATGGAGGACACCACGTACGTGCCCCCGTACTTGCCGACCTCCGGCGGGTATTCCGCGACCCCCGGATTGGGAATGCCCGGCAGGCTGAACTTGCCTTGGGCGACGGCTATGGATACCAGGAGCGCCATGACAAGCGCGCCGATCACCACAAACGCGGTTGCCCTCCGCACCATCTTCCCCGTCCTCCTCTTTGCCTCGAGTTTGTCCTTCGAACGCAGCGTGATGTGTCTGAACGACGCTACGTTACACGAAAATATACTCGGGCATAGTGAGTTGAATTACGTCGATATTCCACTCCTGGGGGGCCGTTCCTGCCCTCGGGGGCCGTTCGGGCAGAGTTGTTACAATCCGATCCGTTCCAGCGGGGCGTAGCCCAGCGCGAGGCGCTTCACCGCCCGTTCGAACTGCACCGTCACCACCGTCCGGACCCCCTCTCCTTCGACGTCCAGGACGCGCCCCTCGCCGAAACTGGCATGGCGGACGCGGTCGCCCACGGCCAGGTCCGGAAGGTCGCGCTGTTCGTGCTCCCACGTGACCGCAGGGGCCGGCGTCGGAAGGTCGGGACGCGTCATCAACTCGGCAGGCACCTCGTCGAGGAACCGTGAGGGGATGGCCGGCACGGTCGTGCCGAAAATCGTCCGGGTGCGGGCGAACGACAGGTATAGCCGCTCCTGTGCCCGGGTCATGCCTACGTAGCAGAGCCGGCGCTCTTCCTCGAGGCCCCCCTCCTCATCAAGCGATCGCGCGTGGGGAAACAGACCCTCTTCCAGACCGGCCAGGAAAACGACGGGGAACTCGAGCCCCTTTGCGGCATGCAGCGTCATCAGGGTCACGCGGTCGACCTCCTCGGACCACGTATCGAGGTCGGTCACCAGCGCCAGGTGCTGCAGAAACGCTTCCAGGCTCTCCTCCCCGGTCGTCTGCTCGAACTCCTGGGCAACCGTCACGAGCTCGCGCAGGTTCTCCAGCCGGCTGTGGGCTTCATCCGTTCCCTCCGCCTCGAGCATCGCCTGGTAGCCGGACTCGGCCACGGCGGTCTCGATGAGATCCGTCGCCCGGACGCGTCCCGCCCGGTCCCGCAGGCGTTCCAACAGGCCCACGAACTCGGCCGCGGCCTGCTGCGCCTGTCTGGGCAGTTGCTCGATGCCCTCGGGGGCAGCCAGCGCATCGTAGAGGCTGAGCCCGCGCGCCGCCGCAAACGCCTCAAGACGCCCGACGCTGATCTCGCCGATGCCCCGCCGGGGAACGTTGATGACGCGCTTGAGACTGACGCTGTCGTAGGGGGCGACCGCCAGGCGCAGGTAGGCGAGGAGGTCTTTGATCTCCTTGCGCTCATAGAACCGCAGGCCGCCAACGATGCTGTAGGGGATGCCCGTCCGCAAGAATTGCTCTTCGAACAGCCGGGACTGGGCGTTGGTGCGGTAGAGGACGACGAAGTCGTTGTACTTTCGGGGGTCGGTATGCCCGCGCGCGGGGACCGTGCCGTTCCGCAGGCGCATGATCTCGCCGGCGATAAAGCGTGCCTCATCATGCCCGTCGTACGCTTCGTAGAGGGACAGCGGCTCGCCGGTCTCGTTCGCCGTCCACAGCGCCTTGCTGTGCCGGTGTGGATTGTGCCGGATGACGCCGGTGGCGGCGGCGAGGATGTTCTTCGTCGACCGGTAGTTCTGCTCGAGCTTGACGACGGCCGTGTCGGGATAGTCGCGCTCGAATTCGAGGATGTTGCGGATGTCGGCGCCGCGCCATTTGTACACACTCTGGTCGTCATCCCCCACCACGCAGAGGTTGCGGTGCCGTTCGGCGACGATCTTGACGATCAGGTACTGCGCGCGGTTCGTGTCCTGGTACTCGTCGACGAGGACATGGAGAAATCGCTCCTGGTACTCTTCTTTGATCTCCGGCGCCTCATCGAACAGACGGAGCACGCCCAGCAGCAGGTCGTCGAAATCGAGCGCGTTGCGATCGGCGAGCGCGGCCTGGTAGCCGCGGTAGACGCGGGCGACGATCTCTTCGAACCAGCCGGCGGCCTGGGCCGCGTAGGCCACGTGGTCGATCGCCTCGTTCTTCGCGCGGTCGATCAGCGCCAGGAGGACGGGAGGAGGAAACCGGCGCTCATCGAGGCCCAGGTCCGCCAGCACGTCCCGGACGACCCGGCGCTGGTCGTCGTCGTCGTAGATGAGGAAGTTGCGGGCGATCCCGATCCGGTCGCCGTGCCGCCGGAGGATGCGGCTGCAGATGTGGTGGAAGGTGCCGATCCACATGATTCGGCCGATGGCCCCGCCGATCAGGCGATCGACGCGCGTGCGCATCTCCTTTGCGGCTTTGTTGGTGAACGTAACCGCCAGGATCCGCGCCGGGGCCACCTGCCGGTTCCGCACGAGGTCGGCGATCCGGTAGGCCAGGACGCGGGTCTTGCCGCTGCCGGCACCGGCCAGGATCAGCAGCGGCCCGCCCGGGTGCTCGACGGCCTGCCGTTGCGGGGGATTCAGATCCTGGAGAAAATTCATTGCCAGACCAATCTATCCAATCTACCCTATCTGCACAATCTACCCAATCGGACGAAACCCGAACTCACTTCGCGACGGTCAGCGGATTGGGAAGATCGGGAAGATTGGGAAGATTGGGAAGGTGATTCAGATTACTCCCACTCGATGGTCGCCGGGGGCTTGCTGGTAATGTCGTAGGCGACGCGGGTGACGGCGGGGACCTCGCGCGTGATGCGGCTGGCAATCCGTTCGAGCAGTTCGTCGGGCAGGCGCGCCCAGTCGGCGGTCATGCCGTCCTCGCTGGTGACGGCGCGGACGATGACGGCGTGGCCGAACGTCCTGGCGTCGCCCTTCACGCCGACGGTGTGCACAGGCAGCAACACGGCAAAGGCCTGCCAGATCTCACGCATCTTCCCGGCGGCACGGAGTTCGTCGAGCACCACGCCGTCCGCCGCCTGCAGGATCTCGAGCCGTTCCTCGGTCACCTCGCCGAGGATACGCACCGCCAGCCCGGGACCGGGGAAGGGATGACGCCACACCGTTTCGTCGGGCAACCCGAGCTGGCGGGCGACCTCGCGGACTTCGTCCTTGAACAACTCGCGGAAGGGCTCGATCAGCGCCAGGTGCATCGTGGCGGGGAGCCCGCCGACATTGTGGTGGGTCTTGATCCGGGCCGCGGTGCGGGTGCCGCTTTCGATCACGTCCGGGTAGAGCGTCCCCTGGACTAGGTAGTCGATCTCGCCCAGATGGACCGATTCCTCCTCGAAGATCGCGATGAACTCCGCGCCGATCCGGCGGCGTTTCTCCTCCGGATCGGTAATGCCGGCCAGCCGGCGCAGAAAACGGTCGCGCGCCTCGACGTGGACGAGCGGGATCCGAAAGTGGTCCCGGAAGGTCCGGACGACCTGCTCGGGCTCACCGCGCCGCAGCAGACCATGATCCACGAAGATGCAGGTGAGCTGTTCACCGATCGCCCGGTAGACCAGCGCCGCGGCCGCCGCGGAGTCAACGCCCCCGGACAGCGCGGCGATCGCCCGGCCCGCGCCGACCCGTGCCGTAATCGCGGCCGCCTGGGTCTCGATGAACGACGCCATCGTCCACTGCGGGCGGCAGCCGCACACGTTGTACAGGAAGTTCTGCAAGACCTGACTGCCCCAGGGCGTGTGCGTGACCTCGGGATGAAACTGCAGCCCGTAGAGGCGGCGCGTTGGGTCGGCCATCGCAGCGACAGGGCTGGTGTCCGTGTGCGCCAGCGACCTGAACCCATCCGGCATGGCAACGACCGCGTCGCCGTGACTCATCCAGCACAACAGCTTGGTTTCCAAACCGGCAAACAGCGTGCCGCGGTCGTCGACGTGGAGGCGGGTGCGACCATACTCGCGCCCGTCGGCGGGGGCGGTGCGGCCGCCGAGGTCATGGGCCATCAACTGCATACCGTAGCAGATGCCCAGCATCGGGATCCCGGACCGAAATAGCGCCGGGTCGGCGCGGGGCGCACCCGCTTCGTACACGCTGGCGGGTCCTCCGGAGAGGATCAGCCCGGCCGGCTGCAGCGCCAGCAGGTCGGCGACCGGAGTGTCATGGGGAAGAATCAGACTCCGGACCTTCGCCTCGCGCACCCGCCGCGCGATGAGCTGCGCGTACTGGGCGCCGAAGTCGAGGACAACCACGGTGTCCGGGGTCCGCGGTACAGAGTCCGCTCTCGGCTGCTCTTTGGCTACGAGAGTCGATTGATTCGACTTCACAAGTACCTCAGGTCTGCCCTGCTGTGGATTCAGGGACCCCGGACATCGGACACCGGACCCCGATTAGCGTCCCTGCCCCACCCGCTGCGCAAACTGGGCCGCCTTGCCCTCGGTCGCCAGCGTGGGGGCAATGATGATCTCGGTGCTGTGCATCTCCTCGATGGTCCGGGCTCCGCACATCCCCATCGCCGTGCGCAGCGCCTCAGCGAGATTCTCCGTTCCGTCATCGGTCCGGGCGGGGCCCAGCAGGATCTGCCGCACTGTGGCGGAGGCGCCGACCTTGATCCGGGTGCCGCGGGGCAGCGCGGCATGCGGCGTGGCCATGCCCCAGTGGTAGCCTCGCCCGGGGGCCTCGGCGGCCCGGGCCAGCGCCGAGCCGAGCATCACCGCGTCCGCGCCGCAGGCGATCGCCTTCGCGACGTCCCCTCCCGTAGCGATGCCGCCGTCGGCCACGATCGGGACGTACCGGCCGCCGCGCCGCCGGAGTGCCTCTCGCGCCGCGGCCACGTCGGCAATGGCGGTAGCCTGCGGGACACCCACGCCCAGCACCTTCCGGCTGGTGCAGGCCGCCCCGGGACCGACCCCGACGAAAACGGCTGCCGCTCCGGCATCCAGCAGGGCCGTGGCGGCGTCGTATCCCACGCAGTTCCCGACCATCACCGGAACGTCGGTCTGCGCGATCAGCTCGCGGATCGACACCGAGCGGCCGCGGGACGAATGATGCCGGTCCGTCACCACCGTAGATTGGATGACGAGCACGTGGACGCCCGCCTCCGCCGCGATGGGCGCGAGGTGCGCGGCCGAGGCCGGTGTCATGGAGACGGCCGCGGTCCCGCCGGAGCCGACGATGGTCCGGATGCGCGCCGCCAGCAGGTCGTCGCGGACAGGTGATTGATAGAGGCGCTGCATGACGGCGACGATCTCATCCGGCGCGGCGCCGGCGATCTCGTCGAGCGCGGCCGCAGGGTACTCGTACCTCGTCTGCAGACCCTCCGCGTTGAGCACGGCCAGCGCGCCGAGGCCCGACAGCGCCGTCGCCATCGACGGATCCACGACGCTGTCCATTGCCGCGGCGACAAACGGCAGCGCGATGCGGAAGGCCCCTACCGACCAGGACAGATCGACATCGGCGGGATCGACCGTGCTCGACCCGGGAACCAGCGCGATCTCGTCCAGCCCGTACGCGCGGCGGGCCTGGCGCGTCCGGCTGATCGATTCCGGGGCCGCCGCGATCCGCGAGGCCACCGGCTGAGGCGAGACGGATCCCGTCATCGCGCCGGCGACGGCACAGCCTGGCGGTCCTCGACCAGGGGCTGCGAGCCGTAGATCTCGGGCTTCAGCACACAGATGAACGGCAGGTTGCGGTACCGCTCACCGAAATCGAGGCCGTACCCGACCACGAATTTGTCGGGAATCTCGAAACCCCGGTAGTCAATCGGCACGAACCGCCGGCGGCGCGACGCTTTGTCGAGCAGGCCGCAGACGCGCAGGCTGGCGGGATAACGCGTCTTCAGCGTCTCCAGCATGTAGTCCATCGTCAGACCCGTGTCGATGATGTCGTCGACGATGATGACGTGACGCCCCTCGATCGGCTGGTTGAGATCTTTGAGGATGCGGACGACGCCGGTGCTCTCCGTGCGATCGCCGTAAGAACTGGTGGCCATGAAGTCCAGATGGCAGGGAACGCTGATTTGCCGCAGCAGGTCGGACACAAAGAGAACCGCTCCTGTCAGGATCGCGACGAGGAGCGGCTCTTTCCCATCATAGTCCCGGCTGATCTTTTGGCCCAGCTCCCGGACGCGGCCAGCCAGCGCCTCGGCCGGGATGAGGATTTCGTCGATATCATCCAGCAGCGCCAAACGCTCGCCTCCGGGGATTTTCGTCCATTATAGGAGTGGGCCTCAGGGGTGTCAACCGAACTCTCTTTGACATTTCTCCCGACAACGTTCGGATTTCAGCGCTGTGGGCTGGCGAGCGGTCCCTGTGGGCGGCGGCTCCCCGGTTTGACGATCGGGACGCCGGCGGCGCATAGCGGGCACAGCGCCGCGATGTGGGTCTCCACCTGGATGGTCAGCAGGGCGTGAAATGGGGCGTCGAATGCCAGCGGTCCCGCGCTTCGGTCCACGACGGCCCCCACGCCCACGACGCGGCCGCCAAGCCGCTCGGCCACGCGCTTGACTTCCAGCGTCGACGCGCCGGTGGTGACAACGTCCTCGACGACCAGCACCCGTTCTCCGTCGGCGATTTCGAACGACCGACGCAGTTCGAACCGGCCTTCGACCCGCTCGGCGAACACGGCGCGCGCGCCGAGGGCCCGGGCCACCTCATGGGCGACGATCATGCCTCCATACGCCGGGCCGATCACCACCGAGGGCGCCGGCGCAGCGAATCGTGCGGCCAGCGCCCGGCCGACACGCTCCGCATGCTGCGGGTGTTGGAGGAGCAGCGCGCACTGGATGTAGTGCGTGCTGTGCATGCCTGAACTCAGCAGGAAGTGCCCGCGCTGGATCGCGCCGACTTGATTCAGCAGCTCTTCGAGTTCCGCGGGATCCATGATCAATTTGGACCCGACCTAGCGCTTCGGTGCACCGTGCATCTCGACGAGGATGGCGCCGGCGGTCTGCCGGGGGCTCTCCGCTCCGGTAATCGGCCGCCCGACGACCAGGTAGTCGGTGCCCGACGCAGCGGCTTCCCGCGGCGTCGCGGTGCGCCGCTGGTCCTGCTGATCGGCGGCAGAGGGCCTGATCCCGGGTGCCACGACGATGAAGTCGATTCCACACGCGGCCTTGATGGCCTCCGTTTCCCGCGCCGAGGCGACGACGCCATCGAGACCGGCGTCGCGGGCCATGCGAGCCCCGGTGAGAACGCGCGACGCGGCTTGGGGATCGGGGTCGCTCGTCAGGAGGGTGACACCCAACAATAATACCCGGGGGTCGGGGTTCGGGGTCCGGGGGTCGGCAACCGCATCGCGTGCTTCGACGGCGGCTCGCAGCATCCCCGCGCCGCCGGCGATGTGCACGTTGAGCATCGAGACGCCCAGCGCCGCGGCGGCGGCGACGGCGCCCGCGACGGTGTGCGGGATGTCGTGGTACTTGAGGTCCAAGAAGACGCGGCCGCCCCGCTGGAGCACCGTCTCGACGGCCTCGGGCCCCGCGGACGTGAACAGCTCCGACCCCACTTTGAACCAGTCCACGACGGGGATGAGGTCCTCCACCAGCGCCGCCGCCTCGTTGAGCGTCGGCACGTCGAGGGCGACGATCAACCGCGAACTCACGGTGTTCGGAGTGCGGGGTTCGGTGTTCGGGAGACTGCGGCTCATCGTCTCTCGAACCCCGAACCCCGAACCCCGACCCCCGGTATCTCCAGACTTCCGATCAATTCGCGAATGTCGCTGATCTGTTGCTCGATCAGGTACGCTTCCAGGGCTGCGCGGATCTCTGACGCTACGGTCGGCCGGTCCATCGCCGCCGACCCGACGGCCACGGCGGTCGCCCCGGCGACGATGAACTCCAGCGCATGGTCCGCTGTCGCGATTCCTCCCATGCCGATGATCGGAATACGGCACACCTGCGCAACCTCCCAGACCATCCGCACCGCCACCGGACGGATGGCAGGGCCGGAAAGCCCGCCGGTGACCGCACCCAGCTTCGGCCGCCGGCGAACCACGTCGATCGCCAAACCGAGCAGCGTATTGATCATCGACAGCGCGTCGGCCCCGGCGTCTTCGCACGCCCGCGCGATGGTCACGACATCGGTGACATTCGGGGTCAGTTTTACGAACAGCGGGCGGGCCGTCACCCGGCGCAGCGCGGCAACCAGGGCCGACGTGGCGCTGGCGTTCACACCAAAGGCCATGCCGTCGTATGTGTTGGGGCACGAGATGTTCGCCTCGATCGCAGCGACGCCATCTTCCTGATCCAGCCACTGCGCGAGCGTGACAAAGTCCGCCGCGGTGTCGCCGGCGACGCTGACGATGATCGGGATGCCCAGCGTGCGCAGAAACGGCAGATCCTTGGCGATGAAACCGGCCAGCCCGTGGTTGGGCAACCCCAGGGAATTCAGCCACCCGCCGTCGGTGGCGACGATGTGCGGGTAGGGATGACCGGACCGAGGATGGAGGGTCACGGACTTGGTGATGAACCCGGCGAAGCTTCGCAGATCGACGACGGACTGGACCTCACGACCGAACCCCAGCGGGCCGGGGGGAGACAGGACGGGATGGGCGAGGGGAATCCCGGCGACCTCAACCGCCAACGACGGGGTTCGGGGTTCGGGGTTCGGGGTTCGGACGAGCAGCTGGTCTTCCGAAGCGCGAGTCTTCATCATAGACCCTCCCGAACCCCCAACCCCGAACACCGAATCTCGGCTCTTCTTCTCATACCCGCGCTTCGAGCGCGAGCTCGCTATACCGGATCTCCCCGCCCACAATCGTCGCCACGGCTTTGCCGGTGAGCTTCCAGCCCGCGAACGGTGTGTTGCGCGCTTTCGACATGAAGGCATCCGGATCGACCGTCCAGGGACGGTCGAGATCGAGCAGCGTCACGTCCCCCGGGGTGCCCGGCGCCAGGCGGCCGCCGGCCAGCCCGAGGATCGCGGCGGGGGCGGTGCTCATCGCGCGGATCAGCGCGGCGAGGTCGATGATTCCGTCTCTGACCAGCAGCGTCAGACCGATCCCGACGGCGGTCTCCAGCCCGACGACGCCAAACGGCGCACTGTCGAACTCGACCATCTTCTCTTCCACACTGTGCGGGGCATGGTCGGTGGCGATGGCGTCGATGGTTCCATCCCGCAGCCCCTCGCGCAGCGCGGCGACATCCTCGCTCGAGCGCAGCGGTGGATTCATCTTGTAGTTTGGATCGAACCCCTGGAGGGCTTCATCGGTCAGCACGAGATGGTGCGGTGTGGCTTCCGCGGTGACCCGAACGCGGCGGCGCTTGGCCTCGCGAATCAGTCGAACGCTGCCGGCGGTGCTGGCATGGAGGATGTGGAGACGGGCCCCAGTCGCTTCCGCCAGCAGGAGGTCGCGCGCAACAACGGCCTCTTCGCTGACGGCGGGAATCCCGCGCAGGCCCAGCACGCTCGCCCATGCGCCCTCGTGCGCCACGCCGCCGTTTGCGAGTGCCCGGTCCTCGCAGTGCTCCATCACGGGGAGCCCGTACATCGAGGCGTAGACCAGCGCCCGGCGCAGCAGCCCCGCGTCGGCCACCGCGGCGCCGTCGTCGGAGAGGGCCACGGCCCCCGCGGCCACCAGGCCCCCGATGGGAGCCAGCTCGTCCCCGGCAAGCCCTTTGGTGATCGCACCGACCGGATACACCCGGCAGGCGGCGGTCCGCCCTGACACGGCGCGGACATACTCCACCACCGTGGGATGGTCGATCGGCGGAGAGGTATTGGCCATGCAGACGATCGATGTAAACCCGCCGCGCACGGCCGCGGCCGTCCCGCTGGCGATGTCCTCTTTGTGGGTCTGTCCGGGATCCCGCAGGTGGACGTGCAGATCGATCAGGCCGGGGACCACGGCGAGTCCATCCGCGTCGATGACCCGCCGTCCGGCATCCGACAGACCCATAGACACTTCACGGATGTGACCCTGCTCGATCAGGACGTCGGCGATCCGGTCGATCGGGCCCGCCGGATCAATCACGCGACCACCCCGGATGAGCAGTGCCTGCGGGTCAGTCATCTGTGCGGCCGCCGATCAGACGTTGGGAAGCCTGGTCGAGGTCAAATAACCCGCTGGCCACAAGCGATTTCTCTCGGTCGTGTCGCCTGGCGGTCGGGATGCGCAGGAGCCGCTCCCGGCCAAGCACCCAGGCCAGGACGGCCATGCGCACGACGACACCGGCCGCCACCTGCGTCGAGATCAGCGAGCGCGGCCCGTAGGCCGCGTCGGCCGATACCTCGACGCCGAGGTTCGTCGGGCCCGGATGCAGCACGACGGCGTCGGCTTTGGCGGCGCGGAGCACGCGGCTGTTGACACCCCAGAGGCGCGTGTACTCGGCAAGCGACGGCATATACCCGGCGTGCTGGCGCTCCCGCTGCATGCGCAGGACCATGACCACATCGGCCCCGGCCAGGCCGTCTTCCACCGACGTCGTGAGATCCATCGGCAGACCGTCGGCCGGCAGCGGAAGCAACGTCGACGGCCCCACGGCGACCACCGACGCTCCCAGCGTGCTGAACCCCCACGCCGCCGAGCGCGCCACACGAGAATGCCGGACGTCGCCGACGATCGCGACCCGGAGTCCAGACAGCCGGCCTTTGGCCCGGCGCACGGTCAACACGTCGAGCAGCCCCTGCGTGGGGTGTTCGTGCATCCCATCCCCGGCATTGATCACGGCACAACGCACATGGCGGCTCGCCAGATGCGCGGCTCCCGCTGCAGGGTGCCTGACGGCGATCGCCCCCACGCCCAGGCTCTCCAGCGTGCGCACCGTATCGGCCAGCGACTCGCCCTTGCGCACGCTGCTGCGGTCGACGTCGCAGCGGACGACCTGGGCGCCGAGGCGTCGAGCGGCCAACTCGAAGGAAATTTCCGTCCGCGTGCTCGGCTCGTAGAACAGGGTCGCAAGCGAGAGTCCGTTGAGGAGGTCAGACCGATCGGCGGTCGCGCAGGCCTCGGCCAGATCCAGCAGGGCCGTCATCTCCTGGGCGGACATCTCGCGGAGGGCGAGGAGGTGGCGCATTTAGGAGGGTCCCTGGAATAGGGAAACGAGCAAACGAGGAAACGAGGAAACGAGGATAAGCAGAAAGGCAGAGGCGAACGCCTCTGCCCGATCACGACATCTGCACCTATTGCGTGTTTCCCTGTTTCCTTGTTTCCGTGTTTCCTGCAATTCACTTCCCTTTCCGGTCTCGCAGGACCGGTTTAAAGGTTCGACCGCGTTCGTCAGGACTCTACCACCCCGTCCCGCGGGATGTCAACCTATCGGGCGGCCTTCTTGACGATGGTCCAGACGCCCTTGCTGAACTTCACC
>JBIOXT010000333.1:0-3024 GCA_044869795.1 bacterium
GCTGACGATCAAGGTCAGCGGCGTGCGAAGTTCGTGGGCACACTCGGCAAGAAACTCTCTCAGCCGCCGGTTGCTGGTGTTCAGCTGCGTATAGGCGTCCTCAAGTTCGGCCAGCATGGCGTTGAACGTCGCCGCCAGCTGCCCGGCCTCATCCGATGGACCGGTATAGTCCACACGCTGGGAGAGATCCCGACCCTGCTTCACCGCCGCCGCGGCCTTCGCCACCCGCTCGACGGGACGAAGCGCCGCGCGAGCCACCATCCAGCTGACTGCGCCCGCGAGCACGACCGCGGCGCCGACCACGGCATAGAGCAGCTGCCGCAGCCTGCGCAGCGCCGCGTAGATGGTCACCGGTGAGCGCGCCACAATCGCCAGCCGCCCGCCCGGCATGGGCGCGGCCGTCAGGTACAGGGGCCGTGTCCCCACATGGGCCTCGACCACGCGACCGGCCCGGGCATCGTCGGACAGCGGCAGCACCCGGTCCCCCAGGTTGCCTGAGCTCGCGATCGGAGCACCGTCGGGCCCGACAATCTGGATGAACACGTCGGGGGCCGCGAAGACATCAAGGAGATATGGTGGGGCGGGATTGCTCACCGCAAACGTTGCCGCGCGCCGGGACACGTCCCGCTCGATCTCGGTCAGCAGGCCGACCCGCATCAACTTGTACGTCGCCACGCCGGCCGCTGCCAACGCGAGGCCGACCAGGAGCGTCAGCAACAGCGCGAGTCGGGTCCGCAGGTACATGCCGGCTACTCTTTCAGCGCGTAGCCCACGCCGCGTATCGTCTGAATCAGTCTCGGCGCGCCCAGTTTCTGGCGCAGGTAGCCGACGTAGACATCGACGATCTTGGCATCCCCTTCGAATTCTGCTCCCCAGATCAAGGACAGCAACGTCTCACGGCTCAACGCGCGGCGGGGTCGCTGCAGAAGACACCGCAGCAGGTCGAACTCCCGCGGCGTCAGGACGACGGCGCGACGCCCCCGCCGCACCTCGCGCGTCCGCAGATCGCAGACCAGATCGGCGAACGCGAGCTGCTCGGCTGCGGCACCCGGCTGGCGGCGCATCAGGGCACGGACACGGGCGACCAGCTCCTCAAACGCAAACGGCTTGGTTACGTAGTCGTCCGCCCCCAGCTCAAGGGCCCGCACCTTGTCGTCGACGTCGTCCCGCGCCGTGAGCATGATCACCGGGACGTCGAGCGTCTCGTGCAGCTGCGCGCAGACGGCCAGACCGTCGATGTCGGGCATGCCGATATCGAGGACGATCACGTCCGGTTGGCCGCTGCGGGCGAGACGCAGGCAACTTTGCCCGTCGGTCGCCGTGACGACGTCGAACCCTTCGTACCGGAACCCCCGTTCCAGCAGCGGAAGCAACTTCTTATCGTCGTCGGCCAGCAACACCCGCGCCGTGGCGGATCACCTCACTCCTCGAGCACGTACTCAAAGACCACCACGGGCACCGCCGCGCACAGCAGCGCAAACGCTGCCAGCAGTTGCAGTTCGCCCAGCGCCTGTCCGACCGGCTGGCCGGCAAGCACCTTTTCGGTGGCGCGCACCGCTGCCAGAACCGCCGGCACCGCCACAGGCAGCAGCAGGAGCGGCAGCAACGCCTCGCGCATCCGCGTGACGGCGAGCAGGGCGCCGAACAGTGTGCCGACCGCGACGATCCCGATCGTGCCCATGACCATGACCAGGATGAGGGGAAGCCACACGGCGGCGAGATCAACGTTGAAGAGCACGGCAAACGCCGCGACAACGATCACTTCCCCGGCCAGCGCGATCAGGAGGTTCGCGGCGGCCTTCCCCAGATAGAACGCGGCGCGGTCAACCGGCGCCATCGCCTCGCCGCCGAGCTGATCGTCTTCGACATCATGATGGAAGCTCCGTCCCAACCCAAACGAGACGGCGACGACCACGCTGAGCCAGAGGATGGCCGGGGCCGCGGTGCGCGGCAGACCCGCGGCGCTGGCGACGGTCAACAGCAACAGCGCCAGCAGGGTCATCGACGGCACGATCTCTCGGGCGCGGCCCTCCACGCGCAGGTCCCGCTTGACCACGGCCCAGAAGGGTCTCACGGCCGACTCCCATCACCGTAGAGATGGTGCAGGCGTTCCGCACTCATCGCCTCCATCGGTTCGCGCGCCACCAACCGTCCCCGCACCAGAACCGCGACGGTGTCCGCCAGCGGGCGGGCTTCCTCGAGATCGTGGGTCGCCATGATCACGCAGCGTTGTTCGGCGCGCAGGCGGCGGAGACGGGCAGTGAGCCCGGTGGCGGCGAGCGCATCCAACCCCGTAAACGGTTCGTCGAGGAGGACCACCGTGGGGTCATGCAGGAACGTCCGCGCCAGACTGAGGCGCTGCACTGTGCCGCGGGAAAGTGAGCGGACCTGGTGATGCCGGTGCCGGCGCAGCCCGAACTCATCCAGCGCCGCGTCGACGCGGCTGGCGGAGACGCCGTAGAGATCGGCGTAGAACTGCAGGTTCTCCAGCGCGGTCAGGTGGCCGGTCAGGCTCGATTCATGGCCGGCCAGCGCCAGGCGCCGGCGGACGGTGAGGCCCGAAGGGTCTTCCCCGAGGACCCGGACCGTGCCCCGCGTCGGACGCGCGATCCCCGCCAGCAGGCGCCGCAGCGAGGTCTTGCCGGCGCCGTTGGGCCCCAGGACCGCGACGACTTCTCCCGCCGACGCCGCCACCGTCACGTCCCGAAGGGCCGGGGCTGCATAGACCTTCCACACCCGCTCCATCACGACGACCGCGCCGGCGATGGGTCGCTCAGTATCCACGCACGGGCTCCTCGAATTGCGCGGCGACGAGATCGTCCGCGGCCTGCGGCGGAAAGAAGCAAAACGGATACGTGCGCGCGGTCGCAACCGCTTCCGCCTCCGCGGCGTCGCGCAGTGCCGCCAGCGCGTGCTCGGTGGCCGCCCGCTCCGCGGCGAGGGCGGCGGCGAGGGTCTCATTGATCTCCCTGATCCGCTGCGTCGCCTCCCGCCGCGCGCGGCGGCTCGGCGTGCCGCGGTCGA
>JBIOXT010000334.1:0-23014 GCA_044869795.1 bacterium
AACTGCAGCTGCACGCGTTCCGTGAGTTCGGCCTTCCCCGCCACCTGATCCTCAACACGCTTCAGGCTGGGGCGTTCTACGCCCCCAACGGCGCGGTTGCCCGGGTGCGGCGCGCGGTCCCCGATTCGCATGTCGTCGACCGCGGGATCTTCGACCGGTGGCTTGCCGTGCGCGCCCAGGAGGCGGGTGCGGAACTGATCGTCGAGACCCGGCTGCGCGAGGCCGCGCGGGTGAATGGGTGCGTCCGGGTCAGCGGCGAGCGCGGCGGGCGGTCGTTTGCGGCGACGGCGCCGATGATCGTCGACGCGGAGGGAGCACGGCCGGTGCTGCCCCGCACGCTGGGCATGGAGCTGCCCCGCTCGAGCGTCATGGGCCTGCAGTATCAGATGAACGGCGTCGACCTCGAGAGCGAGGACTGCCCGGAGATCTACCTTGGGACGGCCTCGTCGCCGGGGTTCTTTGCCTGGCTGATGCCGATCGGTCCGCGGCGTGGGCGCGTCGGGCTGTGCGTCGATCCGCGGGTCGCCCCGCGCGCGCCGATCCACTACCTGGAACGCCTGGTCCGTGAACACCCGGTGGCCTCGCGCCGCCTTCGCCGCGCGGTCGTGGAACGGAAGCTGGCCGGACCCATCCCCGTGCTCAGCCGCCGGCGGCGAACGGCGATCGACGGGATGATCGTCGCCGGAGACGCCGCGGGCCACGTCAAGGCCACCAGCGGCGGCGGGATCTACTTCTCGCTGATCGCCGGGGAACTGGCGGCGCAGGCGTCGGCGGCCTACATCGGCGGCGATCGCGGCGCGCTGCGGGCGTACGAGCGCGGCTGGCGGCGGCGGTTCGGCCGCGAATTGTGGTTCACGGCGATGTTTCGGACGGCCTTGAACCGCATGACCGACGCCGATCTCAATGCCCTCATCGCCGCGCTCGGCGGTGTCGATGACGTCCGGCAGACCGTCGAGCTCCACGGCGACACCGCCTACCAGTCCCGCCTGCTCTTTCCTGTCCTCCGCCAGGCGCTGCGCCGCCGGTCCGCCTGGCCGCTCACCAAGATGGCGTTCAGACTGGCGGCCGCGGGGTTTCAGGCGCTCTGGGAGGAGACCCCCAGCGCCTGACGGAAGCGATAGCCCAAGATGCGCGTCATCGCCGACCTCCACCTCCACTCCAAGTACAGTCGGGCGACGAGCCGGGAGATGGATGTCGAGAACATGGCGCGGTGGTGCAAGGTCAAGGGCATCACCGTCGTCGGCACCGGCGATTTCACCCACCCGATCTGGTTCCGCGAACTGAAGCTCAAGCTCAAGCCCAACGACCGGGGACTGTACACCTTCGGCGGGATGTACTTCATGCTGACCGTCGAGGTCAGCAACATCTACCCGCAGGGCGGACGGCTGCGCAAGATCCACAACGTCATCTTCGCCCCGTCGCTGGAGATCGTCGAACGCATCAACGCCGTGCTGGGACGGTTCGGGTCGCTGATGGCCGACGGCCGGCCGACCCTCACGCTGCCGTCGAGCAAACTCGTCGAGTACGTGATGGAAGTGTCCGCGGACTGCATGATCGTCCCGGCGCATGCCTGGACGCCCTGGTTCAGCCTGTTCGGCTCCAACTCCGGATTCGACTCGCTCGACGAGTGCTTCGGCGACCAGGTGAAGCACATCGCCGCGGTCGAGACGGGGTTGAGCAGCGATCCGCCGATGAACTGGCGCCTCTCGCAGCTCGACCGGACGATGCTGGTGAGCAACTCGGACGCGCACTCCCCGGCCAAGCTGGGCCGTGAGGCCAATGTCTTCGAAGCGGAACCGGATTACTTCGAGCTGATGCGCATCCTGCGGGAGAAGGACACGAGCAAGTTCCTGTACACCGTGGAGTTCTTCCCTGAAGAAGGCAAGTACCACTACGACGGCCACCGCAACTGCAACACCCGCCTGACCCCCAAGGAAAGCAAGGCG
The DNA here is from genome assembly GCA_044869795.1 of bacterium. Classification (GTDB taxonomy): domain Bacteria; phylum Sysuimicrobiota; class Sysuimicrobiia; order Sysuimicrobiales; family Kaftiobacteriaceae; genus DASXUC01. The sequence continues at coordinate 1,947 of JBIOXT010000334.1, forward strand.
CTCGGAGATCGCTGCCCGGTCTGCAAACGGCCGCTCACCGTCGGCGTCATGCACCGCGTCGAGGATCTCGCCGATCGGGAGGAAGGCTACGTGCCCGCGGGCGCGGTGCCGTACCGGAACCTCATTCCCCTCGAGGAGATCATCGCGGAAGCCATGGGCGCGCAGCCGGGGACCGGCGGCGTGCGCGAGGAGTATTTCAAGCTCTGCGCGCGGCTGGGCGGCGAATTCGCGATCCTGCTCGACGTCCCCCTCGATGAGCTGGGCAAACACACCTCGGCGCGGATCGTCGACGCCCTGCGCCGGGTCCGGGAGGGCCGCATCGAGATCAAGCCCGGCTACGACGGCACGTACGGTGAGATCCACATCTTCGCCGGCGGCGACGTGCCCGAAGCCGTGGGTGAGGTGCCGAAGAAGATCGAGGAGCCTGCGCAAACCACGCTCTTCTAACGATTTGTCCGCGACCGTTCTGCTCAAACCAGGCAAAGAATCCCGCATCGTTTCCGGATACCTGTGGATCTTCAGCGGCGACATCGCCCGTCTCGACGGTCGCGTGGACGACGGCGAGATCGTCGACGTGCGGACCCTCCGCGGGAAGTGGCTGGGCCGCGGGTTCCTCAACAGCGGGACGGGGCTTGCCGTCCGCCTCCTGACCACACGCCCTGAAGCCATCGACGACGCGTTCTGGCGGCGCCGGTTGACCGCCGCCATCGAGTACCGGCGGCGGTTCGTCCGCGACACGACCGCCTACCGCTTGGTGTACAGCGAAGGCGACATGCTTCCCGGCCTGATCGTCGACGATTACGCGGGCGTGCTGGTCCTGCAAACCCTCACGCTGGGCATGGACCGGCGGAAGGAGATGCTGTCGGATCTACTGATGGAGCTCGCCGCGCCCGCAGCGATCTACGAGCGCAACGACGCCTCCGCACGGCGGCTGGAGGGGCTGGATGCGCAGCGGGGGTGGATGCGCGGCGAGGCATCGACGATGGTCGAGATCGTGGAGGCCGGCGCGCGCTTCCGCGTCGATATCGCTGGTGGCCAGAAAACGGGGTTCTACCTGGACCAGCGTGAGAACCGGACGGCTCTGGCGCCTTTTGTGCGCGATGCCGACGTGCTGGATGTGTTCTGCTACTCAGGTGGATTTGCCATCCACGCGGCGATGGCGGGTGCCCGGCGCGTGACCGCGATCGACAGCTCCGCCGAGGCGGTGCAGGCGGCCGGGGAGCATGCCGTCCTCAACGGCGTCGAGGATCGGTGCGAGTTCGTGGAAGCCAACGCATTCGACGAGCTCCGCCGGCGCGTGGGTGAGCAGCTCTCCTACGACGTGGTGATCCTCGATCCGCCGCCGTTCGCGCCGACCAGGGAGTCCGTCGAGCGCGCCGCCGCCGGCTACAAGGAGATCAACCTCCGCGCGCTGCGGCTGCTGCGGCCCGGCGGGGTGCTGGTCACCTGCTCGTGCTCCTATCATGTGGGCGAGGCCCTCCTCCTGCAGATCGTCGGCTCGGCCGCTGCCGACGCCCACCGGAATGTGAGGGTGATCGAGGCCCGCGGGCAGGCCCGTGACCATCCCGCGCACCCGGCGATGCCGGAGACGCGCTACCTGAGTTGTCTGGTCCTGGAGGGAAGCTGAGGGCTGCGTAGTATAATGGCCGTAGGATACGCCGGGGCTCACTCCGACGCACGTACCCACGTACTCAGAGCCCCCAGCGTTTCACTGACATCGGTCATAATCCGATCGATTCCAAATTTTCCCGCGAGGCACAGTTGCGACGGCAGGGGAGCCGCCAGGTTCCCCTCGTTTCATTTCGCCCGGTCCCGTACCGAATCGAGGGCAACCTGGCGCTCCCTGACCGCGACAATGGTGGAGGGAAGCACCCCGTGGCGCCGCGACAGATTCAGATCACCGACAACCTGGACCTGCTGCTGACCGTTCTCCCGGGTCATTTGCGGGAAGACCTCGAGACGCAGCAGAACCTCGAAACGCTCTTGGAGGTCGTGCTCGACCTCGGTCGCCGGCCGGAAGCGAGATTTCCCGGCCGGGTCATCTACCTCAACGACGGCTACGTCAATCCGGAGGACATCCGCTTCGTCACGACCCGCGTGGGCGCGTTCGGGAAGGACAATCGCGCGGGCATCGAGCGCACCCTCCACCGGATCTCGGCGATCCGCAACCGCCAGGGCGAGGTGATCGGTCTGACCTGCCGCGTCGGCCGCGCCGTGGTGGGGACGGTCGACATCGTCCGCGACGTCATCGAATCCGGCCAATCCATCCTGCTGCTGGGACGGCCGGGCGTCGGCAAGACGACGCTGCTGCGCGAATCGGCGCGCGTGCTGGCCGACGAGCTCAACAAGCGCGTGGTCGTCGTCGACACCTCCAATGAGATTGCCGGCGACGGCGACATCCCGCATCCCGGCATCGGCGGCGCGCGGCGGATGCAGGTGCAGCACCCGGAACTGCAGCACGCCGTGATGATCGAGGCGGTCGAGAACCACATGCCCGAGGTCATCGTCATCGACGAGATCGGGACCGAGGCGGAAGCGCTGGCCGCCCGCACCATCGCCGAGCGAGGCGTGCAGCTGATCGCCACCGCCCACGGCAACACGCTGGACAACCTGCTGCAGAACCCGACGCTGTCCGATCTGGTGGGCGGGATCCAGGCGGTGACGCTGTCCGATGAGGAAGCCCGCCGCCGCGGGACGCAGAAGACCGTGCTGGAGCGCAAGGCGCCGCCGACGTTTGACGTCGTCATCGAGATCGTGGAGAAAGACCGCCTCGCCGTTCACCACGACGTGGCGGCCGTCGTCGATCGCTTCCTGCGCGGGGTTGCCCCGCGCCCGGAGACGCGCATCCGCACCGAAGCCGGCGAGGTGCAGATCGAGGCCCCGCCGCCCCGGCAGCCCGCCTGGGCCGCCGAAGGCCCGCTGGCGCCGCCCCCCTCTGAGGATGCCTCGCGCCCCGGCCGGCGCATTGCCCGCATCTACCCCTACGCCGTCAGCCGCAACCGGCTCGAGCGCGCGATCAAGGAACTCCGCGTGCCCGCCTACGTCGCCGAGAATCTCGCCGATGCCGACCTCGTGCTGACGTTGAAGTCGCAGGAACGCCGCCAGCCCAAGAAGCTCCGCGAGGCGGCCGCGCGCGGCAAACCGATGCACGTGCTGAAGAGCAACACCGTCAGCCAGATCCAGGGATTCCTGCGCACGATCTTCGAGGTCGAAGGCGAGGAAGACGATCAAGAGGTGGCGCTGCGCGAGGTCGAGGAAGCGATCTCCGAGGCGCTGCAGTCCACCCAGCCGGTCGAGCTCTCCCCGCAGAACTCCTACGTCCGCCGGCTCCAGCACCAGCTCATCCAGCGCTACGGCCTGGCGTCAGAGAGCCGGGGCGAGGAACCCTTCCGTCGCGTCGTCGTCTTCCCCAGGTAGCCGGTTTGGCTTCCTCCTTTCCTCGGTTCCCCGTTTCCTGATCGAGTCCGATACGATGGCGCGGGGGCTTTTTATCACCCTCGAAGGAGTCGACGGCTCCGGCAAGACGACCCAGGCGCGTCTGCTGCATGCACACCTCCGCGGGGGCGCGGACGTGCTGTACACGCGCGAACCCGGCGGCACGGTCATCGGCGAGCGGATCCGCGAGGTCCTCCTCGGTGATGCCGCGATGACCCCGCAGACCGAGATGCTGCTGTTCGCCGCCAGCCGCGCCCAGTTCGTCGCCGAGATCGTCGAGCCGGCCCTGCGCGCCGGCCGCCTCGTGCTGTCGGAACGGTTCGTCGATTCCTCGCTCGCCTACCAGGGGTATGCGCGCGCGCTGGGCATCGACATCGTGCGCGCGGTCAACGACGTGGCCACGCAGGGACTGCGCCCGGACCTCACGCTGCTGCTGGACCTCGATCCGGCGGGTGCGCTCGCGCGCGCCCGCGACATGGACGGGAAAGAAGGCCGACGCGGGTTCGGCGACCGCCTTGAGCAGGAGGGCGTTCCCTTCCAGCAGCGGGTGAGGGAAGGATTCCTTTCGATAGCGCGAGAAGAACCGCACCGCGTGCGCGTCGTCGATGCATCGCGTGACGTGCGCGCCGTGCAGGAGGAGATCGTCCGGATCGTGGAGGCTTTCCTGCGGGCGAGGGGGTGGCGGGCATCAAGCTCGTCCTAGCCATCGTGCAGGAGAAAGATTCGGGACGGTTGATCGATGCCTTCACCGAGGACGGCATCCAGGCGACGATCCTCGCCAGCACCGGCGGGTTCCTGCGCGAGGGGAACTCCACGATCCTCGTCGGCGTCGAGGACCGTCAGGTCGATGCGGTGCTGGGGACCGTCCAGCGTGTCTGCCAGCGCCGTGAGAAGTTCGTCAGCCCGATGCCACCGGTCGTGGAACCGGTGGATTCGTACGTGACGTATCCGGTGAGGGTCGAAGTCGGCGGGGCGATCGTGTTCGTGCTGCAGATCGAGAGAATGGAGCGCGTCTAAGACCGCCTGATGGCTTTCCGCGATCTCGTCAATCAAGATCACGCCGTGATGCTCCTGCGCTCCGCGGCCCGCGGCGATCATCTCTCCCACGCGTATCTGTTTGTCGGCCCGCCGGGGGTAGGACGCCTGGAGACGGCCAAGGCGTTCGCGCAGTTCCTGAACTGTCAGCGCCCGGTCGACGGTGACGCGTGCGGCGAGTGCCGGGCCTGCCGGCTCATCGCGCAGGGCCAGTATCCGGACGTTCGCCTCATCGACGTCGATCAGGGTCTGCTGCTCGATCCGGAGGACAAGACCAAGACGTTCATTGGGATCAAGCAGGTCCGCGCGCTGCGGCACGAGGTCATGTACCCACCGCTCGAAGGCGGATGGAAAGTCTACATCCTGATGAATGCCGATCGCATGGATCCGGAGGGGGGCAACGCCCTCCTCAAGGTGCTCGAGGAGCCCCCGCCGCGGGTCATCATCATCCTGATCGCCGAGTCCACCGTGCCGATGCTGCCCACGGTGGTTTCCCGCTGCCAGCTTGTGCGGTTTGCGCTGATCCCGATGGCGCTGATCGAGAAGGCCTTGATCGAACGGCATGGCGTTCCGGCGGGCCAGGCGCGGTTCCTGGCGGCGCTGTCCGGCGGTCAGCTCGGCCGCGCCGTGACCTGGGCGACGTCCGAGGATGCGCTGCAGATGCGCGAGCGCACGCTCGATCTGCTGCAGCGGTTTGAGCAGGCGGATGCGCTGGATCGCCTCGATGCGGCGGAAGAGCTGGCCAAGGACAAGGACCTGCTGCCCGAACTGCTCGACATCGCCCTGTTCTGGTACCGTGACCTGCTGGTCTGGCAGGAAACACCCGATGAAGGGCTGCTGGTCAACCTCGATCGGAAAGATGCGATCGCCGTCCTGGCGCCGACCATCCCCGCGGCCGAACTGAATACGCGCATCGAAGCGGTGCAGGAGGCGAAAGAGTCCCTGCGCCGCAACGTGCATCCGCGCCTGGCCTTAGAAGCGCTCTTCCTGAAGATCTCGCCCACCATCGAGCCCTCGCGCCTCTAGTTCCCGTCCGGCCGTCATGACGAGGAGCGAGTGAGCCGCAGCCGCTTCAGCACGTCCAAATTCTTCTTATCCGCCCCTTCGCGGTCGATCCCCGGCGTTTCGATGAAGCCCGCCAGATGGTCCAGCGCGGGGTGATTCACCAACGCGCGGAATCCGGCGCGGCCGATCCACCCCTCGCCGATGTTCGCGTGGCGATCCAGGTGCGACCCTAACGTGCCTTTCGAATCGTTGAGGTGGATCGCTCGCAACCGCTTCAGTCCCACGGTCCGGTCGAAGGCGTCGAGCACCTCATCGACGCCGCGCCGCGTGCGGATGTCCCAGCCGTTGGCGAACAGGTGCGCCGAGTCGAGACAAACGCCGAGGCGCCGGTGCCAGCGCATCGCCGTGAAGATGTCCCGCAGCTCTTCGAACGAGCTGCCGACGTACGCGCCGGCGCCCACGGTGTTTTCCAGCAGGATCATCGCCCGGTTTGTGGTTTCCAGCGTCACCGACAGCGACGCGACAATTCGGTTCAGCGCCTCGGGCCACGGTCGCTCGCCCCGGCTGCCGACGTGTGTGATGGCTCCGAGTCCGCGCAGCCGCGCGATCACCCGCACCGCGTAAATCAAGGCCGAGGTCGAGCGCTGGTAGATCAGCGGATCGCTCGCGGCGAGATTGATCAGGTACGCGCAGTGGGCGACCAGGGGGTCGAGCCCGGCGATGCGGCGCTTCCGGACGAACAGATCGAGGTCCTCCTCGGCATAGGCAATCTCCCGCCACTGCCGCGGGCTGCCGGCAAAGATCTGCAGGCACTCGCAGCCGATCTTCACCGCCCGATCGACGGCCAGGTGCAGCTTGCCCCGAATGCTGACGTGCGCGCCGAACTTCATCGCGTCTCGTTCCTCGTGCCTCGTGCCTCGGAATTCGCCTATGGCAGGTCTGAGCATCCTTTCTTAGTCGGCAATCAGCAACCCGCCTCCTCGGAAGAAATCGCATGGCCGCATCGAATACGAGGCACGAGAGACGAGGCACGGGGGTTTCCAATGAGCGACCGCTGGGGTTTTTCGACGAAGGCCATTCACGGCGGGAAGATGGCCGACACACACAAATCCGTCGTTCCCCCGATCTACCAGACGGCGACCTACTACTACGACACCGCCGCCGAGGGCGCGCGGATCGGTCGGGAGATCCCCCCGGGGTACATCTACACCCGCTGGGCGAATCCCACGACCCGTGCGCTCGAAGAGAAGGTCGCGCTGCTCGAGGGGGCGGAACGCGCGCTGGCCCTGTCGTCGGGGATGGCGGCGGTCACCGCCGCGGTGATGACAGTCCTGAAGCCCGGCGACCACGCGATCGCTCCGCGTGTCCTCTACCAGGCGACCTACCAGCTCTTCGCGGAGATCCTCCCCGGGTACGGGATCGAGACCACGCTACTCCCGGACACGGATCTCACATCCTACGAACGCGCGCTGCGGCCGGGCACCCGGCTGCTGTACATCGAGACACCCAACAATCCGATGCTCGATCTCACGGATATCGCGGGCGTCGTGGCCCTGGCCCGTTCGCGCGGCGCCGCCACGATCGCCGACAACACCTTCGCCACGCCCTACAATCAGAACCCCATCGCCACCGGCGTCGATGCCGTCGTGCACAGCGCCACGAAGTACCTGGGCGGGCACCACGACGTCACCGCGGGCGTCCTGGTGAGCACGGAGGAGTTCATCGGGAGGTCCAAACGCCATGCCAGGATCTTCGGCACCACCATCGACCCCTTCGGCGCGTGGCTGGTCCTGCGCGGGCTGTCCACGCTGGGGCTGCGCGTCGACCGGCAGAATCAATCGGCGCAGCGGCTGGCCGAATTCCTGACTGCTCATGAGAACGTCGACCGCGTCTACTACCCGGGGCTGCCCTCGCATCGCGGCCACGAGATCGCGGCGCGGCAGATGCGCGGATTCGGCGGCATGCTGAGTTTCGAGGTCAAGGGCGGCTACGAGCCGGGGGTCCGGGTCCTCGAGGCGCTGGAGGTCTGCAAGCGCGCCACGAGCCTGGGTGGAGTGTCCACCCTCGTTTCGCACCCGGCGAGCCTTTCCAGCGTGCACATGCCCAAAGACGTGCGCGAGGCGGGCGGCATCTCCGATGGGTTGATCCGCGTCAGCGTCGGCGTTGAAGATTACGCAGACCTGGCCGCCGATTTCGCGCAGGCGCTCGCCCAGATCTGAGCCGCGCCGCGATTAGCCCAGTTGAGTCATCGACTTTTGCGCGCGCATCGAGGATAATTCGTCGGTGCCAGGCACGGGGTCGGAGGGCCGGCTTCGCCATGCCCGCGGTTTTCAAGCAGCGCGTTCTTCTTCCGGCGGTTTGACTCGTCGAAACAGGACATACAGGCTCAAGTCATATACGATCTTCAGCCCGCCGCTGATGATGAACGGCAGCCCCAGCGACACGACCTGCATCGCGTACCCTGAGATCACGGGCGTCACCGCCTGTGCCACATTCCTCACGACGTTGGTCACACCGGTCGCGGTCGTGCGTTCCTCAGGATCGACCACGGCCACCACGTAGCTCTGCCGCGTCGGGACGTCCATCTGCGACAGCGCGTGGCGGGCCAGGGTGAGCGCCACCGCGGCCGGCAGCGACGGCGCCAGGGGAATCGCCATCAGCAGAATGTTGCTCGGCAAATGCGTGAAGACCATCGTGTTGATCAACCCGATGCGGTCGGCCACGCGCGCCGCGACGAGGAAGGAAATCCCCTGCAGCAGTCCCACGCCGAGGAAGATCGGCCCCAGAAGCTCCGGCCCGGCGCCCCAGCGAAGGTGAAACCAGAAGGCGAGGAGACTTTGGACCACGAAGCCGCCGGCCAGCGAATCCAGACCGAACAGCGTCGCCAGTGTGAAAACGGTTCTGCGCGAACGCCGTAACCCCGAGATCGCCGGCTGGCCCGCTGTCCGGGCCAGCTCCACTGCTGGGCTCAAGACGGCAAAGAGGATGAAGACGCAGACCGCCAGCGCCGCGTAGAGGACGAACATCGCGCGGAGCCCCTCCGCCGCGCTCAATCCGAAGAACGCCTGCAGCAGTGCCGGCGCCCCAGCGAACAGCGCGCCCGCTGCGCCGGCGAGGGCGCCGACCGTGTTGTACAGTCCGAACAGCCGGTTTCGCCGGTTGGTCGGAGCGGTTTGCGGAAGTATCGCCTGCTCCAACGAGAGAAACGGACCGACCTCACCAGACGTTGCGCCGATCGTGCCGGTCAGCGATGCCAAGATGAGGAGCGGGTAGCGACTCGTCAGTCCGAATGCCAGCCCCGAAGCGGCCATCAGCAGTGCGCTCGCCCGCAGCATGCGCCGCCGCCCGAGCCGATCCGCATACAGGGAGAAGAGGACGGTCAGGACGGCGGATCCGGTGAGGGTGGCGGTGAGGACTGCGCCGACCTGCCAGGGCGCGAACCCGGCCTGCTCCAAATACAGCCCCAGCAGCACGCTGAGGAACCCATATGCGAAGGTTCGCAGCCCACGGGCGGCAAGGATGAGACGCCCATCGCGGGTGATCCACGACATTGGCGGGGGAACCGATATGCTAGCGGGGCTGCATGAGCTTCAGGACGTTGCCGTCGGGGTCTTCAAACGCGATCACGCTGCCCCATTCGGCATCGTGGATCTCGTACAGAAACCTCACGCCCGCCGCCGTGAGGCGCGCCACCTCGGCCCGGATGTCGTCGACGCGCAGGGTCAGCGTGGCGCCGGCCTTGGCGCCGCCGGCGTCGCGCGGGACAATCGGCACAGGCTCACCGTCGGTCGCGTGCAGCCCGACGCGCACACCACCGACATCCAGCGCGCTCCAGTGGTCGGTCTCTTCGATGACCCGCAGCCCAAGGACGTCCCGGTAGAACCGCAGTGCGCGCGGCATGTCGCGGACGTTGTAGTAGACGTCCTGGACCCCATCGATCACGTCGGCTCGTCCCCCCTCAGGACGCGACCGTCAGCGTGTCGTCCTCGCGCCCGGGGATCAATTCGAACGGGAACCGACGGCGGCGGACGGCCTGCTCCATCTGGTCGACCATGTCGTCGGAGTGCCCGGGGTCATGGTGGAAGGTGAGGAGCCGCTTCACACCCGCCACGGCCGCGAACGCGACCGTATGCTCGATCGCGCTGTGGCCCCACCCGATGTGCTGCTGGTACTCAGCGAGGGTGTACTGCGTGTCATGGATCAGCAGGTCCGCGCCGGCCGCCAGCCCGGCCCCCGACGTCCACTCCGCGGCCGGCGGAAACTCTTCCGCGCCGAGCGCCGGCTCGTGATCGGGCATGTAGACCAGCGTCCCCGATCGATCCGAGATGCGATACCCGACAGTCGGGCCGGGATGCGAGATCAGGGCGGTTTCCACCCGCAGGCCGTTGACGTTGAACGCCCCGAACGGAACGTCGTGCAGGGTCAGCCGTGCCGGAATATCCCGCAGCCGCACCGGGAACAGCGGCGGCGAGAGGTATTTGGTCAGCCGCGTGCGCAGGTCGTGGGTCGTCGACGGCGGGCCGTAGACGTGGACCTCCAGATCGGGCCGGTAGAGCGGGCCGAAAAACCCGAACCCCTGGATGTGGTCCATGTGCAGATGCGTGAGGAGGATATCGATGCGCCTGATGGCCGGCTCCACGACGTTGCCCAGCCGCCGGATGCCCGTGCCGGCATCGAGCACGAGCAGCGTGCCGTCGTCGCTGCGCACTTCCACGCACGAGGTGTTACCGCCGTAGCGAACGGTCTCCGGACCCGGACTGGGCAGCGAGCCCCGGGTGCCCCAGAGGGTGATCTTCATTCGCGGTCCAGACCCCAGAACAGCGCCGCCGCGCCCAGCACCCGCCCGCCCTGGCCTTCCAGCGGGAAGGCCGTGACCTCGATCCGCCGCGACACACCGTCGAGCCCGGTGATGCGCATCGCACGGTGCGCGGGTCGGCGGCTCTGCAGCGCCTGAACCAGCGGGAGTTCATTCGGCTGCAGCGGCTCGCCGCGTTCGTCGGTCTGCCTGAAGATGGTGGACCACTCGCTCATCGGCATCTCGCCGGCTTCGTCGAAGGTCCGCCCCAGCAGCGATTCCGCGGGCTCGTTGTAGAAGAGCAGATTCCCCTCGGGGTCGACGACGAAGATCGGCACCGCCAGGTAGCTGGCGAGCTGCCGCATCAAGATGATCTCGATCTGTTTCTGGGACATCACCGCACCTAACGTCTCCGGCCCGACCATTATTCTCGTTTCAGACTGCCCGCCCTTCACAGCGCACCCGCCGGTGCGGGCAGGTTCGCTCATCGGAAATAGTGTATCGTTGTCCCGATGAGTGAGTTACAAATTCCGGCCACGTCGATCGACACGCTGGACATCGCGGGAACCCGCGTCTGGTATGGACGATCGGGCACCGGCCATCCGGTCCTGCTGCTCCATGGGTGGGGAGCGTCGAGCGCGACGATGGCACTGGTGCATGACGATCTGGCGCGTCAGTACGATGTCACAGCGATCGACCTCCCCGGCCACGGGAGGAGCAGCCTTCCACCTGACGCGTGGGGGACGGAGGATTACACGGCCTGCGTGCTGGCGGTGATGGATCGCCTCCGCATCCGGCGGCCCCACATCCTCGGCCACTCCTTCGGGGGCCGGATCGCGCTCGACCTGGCGGCGCGGCATCCCGATCGCGTCGACAAGCTCGTCCTGGTCAGCAGCGCGGGACTGCTGCCGCCGCGCTCGGCCGCCTACTACCTGCGGACCGCGCTGGCGCGCATCGGGAGGGTCTTCGGCAGGTTCGGATCAGGGGGCCGGGCGCTGCAGACACGCCTGTACAGCAAGGTCGCTTCCCCCGACTACGCGCAGGCGGGCCCGATGCGTCCGACGTTCGTGAAGATCGTCAATGAAGACCTCGCTCCGCTGTTGGGCTCGATTCGCGCCCCGACGCTGCTGATCTGGGGAGCTCGCGACACCGAGACGCCGCTGGCGGTTGGACGTCGGATGACCCGGCTGATTCCATCGGCATCGCTGGCGGTGATCGAAGGGGCGGGCCACTACGCGTTCCTGGATGCGTTTGGCAAGTTCCGCCTGCTGGTCGCCCGCTTCTTACGCGAGCCCCTCCCGGGCGAGACGGCATGATCGACGCGGTCCTGCTGGGACTGGCCGCCGCAGCCGCCGTCGGGGTGACCTATCGTACACTGCACGTGCTGCAGTTGGAAAACTACGTCACCGCGCGTCTGCTGAGGTGGATGCGCGCGAATCCCGGCCGCGCCGCCCGCATCCTGACGGCGCCGGTCGGGCAGCCGAAGAAACGGTTCGTCCCCACGGGCCGGGCGAAGCGGATTCTGCTGTTGGCGCTGGTCCTGCTCGCTGTTGAAGCCATCGCGATTGCCCGGGTCGCCGCCGGAGCCCCGCGGGGCCTCGTCGTGACGATCGCCGGAGCCGCCGTACTCCTCCTGACCGCGCCGCTGTTGGTCCCACTTGCGAACTGGATGCTCACCCCCGTCCAGCGCGCGATCAACGGCCGATTCCTCCGCGCCGCACAGACGCGGCTGGCCGAGGTCAAGCCCATCGTCATCGGCATCACCGGGAGCTACGGCAAGACGTCGACCAAGCACTTCCTGCAGGCGATCCTCGCGCAGCGCTACCACACGCTGATGACCCCCGGCAGCTACAACACGCTGATGGGCGTGTGCCGGGTCATCAATGAGCAGCTGACCGCCGACCATCACGTCTTCATTGTCGAGATGGCCGCGTATGGCCGGGGCGAGATCCGCGAGATCGCCGACCTGGTCCATCCGCGCATCGGGATCCTCACGGCGATCGGTCCACAGCACCTCGAGTGGTTCGGAACGATCGAGAACGTTGCGGCGACGAAGTACGAGCTCATGCAATCCCTGCCGCCCGACGGGGCCGGGGTGTTCAACGCCGACGACCCACGGTGCGGTGAGCTCGCCGACCGCACGGCGCACGTGAAGGTACTGCGGGTTGGGATCGCCGCCCCCGGGCCGCTCCGCGTCCGCGCCGAGGACATCACGCATGGACGCGGGGGCCTGACGTTCGTCCTGGTGGATGACTCCGGAACGCGTGCCCCCGTCACGACCCGGCTGTTGGGGCGGCACAACGTGCTGAACATCCTGGCCGCTTCGGCCGCGGCGTTGGAACTCGGCCTTTCGCTGCCGGATGTCGCCGCCGGTGCGGCGCGCCTTGAGGCGCCCGAGCATCGCCTGCAGCTGCTCAACGGCGCGGGTGGGGTCACCGTCATCGACGACGCGTACAACGCCAACCCCGAAGGCGCGGCCCAGGCGCTGGACGTGCTGCGCCAATTCACGACCGGCCGGAGGATTCTCGTCACGCCGGGGATGATCGAGCTCGGCCCGCTCCAGGACGAGGCCAACAGGACGTTTGGACGCCAGGCCGCGGCCGTGTGCGACCACGTCGTGCTCGTCGGCCCCGCGCAGACGCGGCCCATCCGCGCGGGTCTGGAGGACGCGGGGTTTGCCCGCGATCAGGTCACGCCCGTGAACAGCCTCGAGGAGGCGGCGGTCGTGCTCCAGCGTATTCTGAAGCCAGGCGACGTGGTGCTGTTCGAGAACGATCTCCCCGATCAATATGCCGAATCCTGAACGGGTCGCGGTCATCTTCGGCGGGCGGTCGGTCGAGCACGAAGTGTCCGTGATCACCGGCCATCAAGCGATGGACGCGCTGGAGGTGGCCGGGTTTGCCGTCCTGCCCATCTACGTCACCAAGGACGGCGGCTGGTACGCCGGCCGCTCCCTGCACAACCTCACGCTCTACGCCGATCGCGGTCTGGACGTCGCGCGCCTCAGGGACGTCGCCCGCGTCAGCCTCAGCCCGGACCCGACGATCCGCGAGCTGATCCACAGTCCGCAGACGGCCAGCCGCTTGTTCGGGCGCCCGCCGTCGCTGTGGGCGGACGTGTTCTTCCCGACGATCCACGGCACGTACGGCGAAGACGGCACGCTGCAGGGACTGTTGGAAGTGGCCGATGTCCCGTACGTCGGCTCGGGCGTCGTCGCCTCGGCGATCGCGATGGACAAGGTCCGCAGCAAAGCGCTGTGCCGGGCCGCGCGGCTGCCGGTGATCGACTGCATCAGCATCGCCCGCGGCGAATGGGCGAGCGACCGCGATGGTTTCACCGCCCGGGTGGCCGACTTCTGCGGATACCCGGCGATGGTGAAGCCGGTCAATCTCGGCAGCAGCATCGGCGTGATCCGCTGCTCGGGTCCGTCGGCGCTGAAGCAGGCGATCGAGACCGCGCTGGTGCTGGACGAGCGCGTGCTCGTCGAGCGCGCGCTCACCGATTTCATCGAGATCAACTGTGCGGTGATGGGACCGCCGACCAAGGTGTCGGTCTGCGAGCAGGTCTCCAGCAGCACGGTGCTGAGCTTTGATGACAAGTACCGCCGCGGCGCCAATGCCGGACGGAAGCAGGCCGGCAAGGCGGGGATGGCCGGACAGCAGCGCCTCGTTCCCGCCCCCATCCCCGCGGATCTCACCGGCCGCGTGCAGAGCCTGGCCGAGAAAGCCTTTGAGTTGATCGGCGCCTCGGGCGTGGCGCGCGTCGATTTCCTCTATGACCCCAGGCACGAGGCGCTGTACGTCAACGAGCTCAACACGATGCCCGGCTCCCTGGCGTACTACCTGTGGGAACCGGCGGGACTGCCGTTCGATGCCCTCGTTACCGAACTCGTCCGGATCGCCAAAGACCGCCACCAGGCGAAAGCGGCGACCCAGTACACGTTCGAAGCCAACCTCCTCGCCCCGCCGAAACCATGACAGACGCGAATAGGCGAATAGGCGAACAAAGGGACGGGGCTACCGAGGCCCGAGGCCCGAGGCCCGACTGGTTCGTGAAGTCCCAGGCCTTGGGCAACAATTACATCGTCGTCGATCCCATGGCCCTCTCGTTTTCACTGACGCCCAAGGCCATCCAGCTGATCTGCGACCGGCACCTGGGGGTGGGATCCGACGGGATCCTCGCCCTGGCCCCGTCGACGCGCGCCGATTTTGGGCTCCGGATCTACAACCCCGACGGCAGCGAGGCGGAGAAGAGCGGCAACGGGCTGCGCATCTTCGCGCGGTACCTCTATGACCACGGCCTGGCGTCCACGCCGGAATTCACCGTCGAGACCCCCGGGGGATCGGTCAGCGTCAGGCTCGACGTGCACGACGGCGACGTGCGTCGGATCACGGTCGACATGGGCACGGCGACGTTCGCCAGCGACCGCATCCCCGTGGTCGGACCGCCGCGGGAAGTCGTCAATGAACTGCTCGAGGTCGACGGACAATCCCTGACGGTTACCGCGGTCTCGATCGGCAACCCACACTGCGTGGTCTTCGTGCCCGATCTCCTCGATGTCGATCTCGTTGTCACGGGACCGCTGATCGAGCATCACCCACTGTTTCCGCACCGCACGAACGTGCAGTTTGCGGAGGTCCGGTCGCGCCGGCGCGTGGGCATCCTGATCTGGGAGCGCGGGGCGGGGGTGACCACGGCCTCGGGCAGCAGCGCCTGCGCGGTTGCCGCGGCCGCGGTGCGCAAGAGTCTCACCGATCGAGACGTGACCATCGAAATGCCGGGGGGCAACCTCGAGATCGCTGTTGCCGCGGACTGGTCCATCCGCATGGCCGGACCGGCGGTAGAGGTTTACGCGGGCACCTTCAGTGACCAATTCCTTGAGTCACTGCGAGGAGCGAATGAGTCGTAGCCGCGAGGCCCGCATGGGCCGTGGCGGGACGAAGCAATCGCGTGTTCACTAAATCCGCCCAATTCTACGACCTCATCTACGCCGCGGCCGGCAAGGACTACCGCGCCGAAGCCCTCCGGCTGCACGAGCTGATCCAGGCCCACAAGCGCTCCCCCGGCAAGGCCCTGCTCGACGTGGCCTGCGGCACAGGCGCGCACCTCGCCGAACTGCGCCGCTGGTACGACGTGGAGGGGCTCGATCTCGACCCGCAGATGCTCGCCCTCGCCGCCCAGCGTGGTCCCGGCGTGCCGCTGCACCAGGCAGACATGGGGGATTTCTCGCTGCCGAGGACGTTCGACGCGGTGATCTGTCTGTTCAGCTCGATCGGCTACGCGAAGACGGAGCCCAACCTGCGGCAGGCGCTGGCGACGATGGCCCGGCACACGGCGCCCGGCGGCATCGTGATCATCGAGCCGTGGATCCTGCCTGAACGCTGGGAGGACGGCCACGTCGGCGCCGTGTTCGTGAACGAGCCGTCGCTGAAGATCGCCCGGATCAACACCAGCGAACGCCGCGACAACGTGACGAGCTTGACGTTTCACTACCTGGTGGGGACGCCCGAGGGAATCGAGTCCTTCACGGAAGAACACGAACTGGGATTGTTCTCCGACGGTCAGTACCGGGAAGCCTTCCGCGCCGCCGGCCTGGACGCCGCGTCCGATGCCGGGGGGCTGATCGGGCGAGGCCTGTACTACGGCGTCCGGCCCTAGATCTCATCCGAATGCTGCCCTGAATCCCCGCCCGGCCTTCGGCCCGTTCCGCTCCACGCCCTTGTAATCCACTCCCGGTCTCCTGGTGGCAGGAACAGGGGCGCCCGCGCGGAAGACCTGCACAGCACAGATGTTCATGGGTTGAACAAAGGTGCAGCCTGAGGTTATTTGAACGCCTCCGCGAAATCGAGCAGCTGAACCGTCCGATCCGCGTCGCGATCGTCGGCGCCGGACAGATGGGCAGCGGTCTGGCGCGCCAGATCGCGGGGATGCCGGGCCTGCGGCTGGCGGGTGTCTGCGATGTGCTCGTCGACCGCGCGCTCTCGGCGGCCTCGGCGGCCGGAGAGCCGGCGCATCTGACAGATTCCCTCGACCACACGCACCGCCTCATCGCCGACGGACGGGTTGCGGTCACCGCCACCGCCGGCTGGCTCGTCGGCTCCCCCGATGTCGACGCGGTGATGGACGCCACGGGCGAACCGGAGGTCGGGGCGCAGCTGGCGCTGATGGCCGGTGAGCAAGGCAAACCTTTCATCACGATGAACATCGAAGCCGAGGTGACCGTCGGGCCAATCCTGGCCGCCTTCGCCCGCGAGGCCGGCACAACCTACACCGTGGCGGCCGGCGATGAGCCCTCCGTACTGGCGGAACTGGTGGATTTCGCGCGGCTGCTCGGGCTGGAGGTCGTCTGCGCCGGCAAGGGGAAGAACAATCGGCTCGATCCGTCCGCCACTCCCGCGACCGTTGCCGCCGAAGCCCACGCACGCGGCATGAGTCCGCGGATGCTGGCGGCGTTTGTGGACGGGACGAAGACGATGGCGGAGATGGCGGCGCTGGCGAACGCCACCGGGCTGCGCATCGACCGTCCCGGCATGCACGGCCCCCGGGCCGACCTCGCCGACCTGCTGAGGGTGTTCATCCCCGCCGCCGACGGCGGGATCCTCACGCGGCGCGGGGTGGTGGAGTACGCCGTCGGCGACGTGGCCCCAGGTGTGTTCGTCGTTGTCGCCGCCGGCGACGAAGGGGCGCGGCGCGACATCGCCTACCTCAAACTCGGCGAGGGTCCGTACCACCTGCTGTCGCGTCCGTTCCATCTCGCGAGCCTCGAGGCACCCATCTCGGTCGCCCGTGCGGTGCTCTACGGCGAGGTCACGATGGCGGCGGCCGGGCCCCCGCTCGCGGAATGTGTCGCCATGGCCAAACGGGACCTTGTGGCGGGCGACGCGCTGGACGGCATTGGCGGGGCGACTGTCTATGGACAGGCTGTGGATGCCGCCGAGGCGCGGCGGGAGCGCGCAGTGCCGATCGGGCTGATCGCCGGGGCGCGCATGCGCCGGAATGTGCCACGGGGGGCGCCGCTGAACGAAGACGACGTCGCGCTGGACGAATCGCAGACCATTGTCGCGCTGCGCAAACGCCAGGACGCGTGGGCGGCGCGGCAGTCAATCACCGCGAGGTAGGGACCTATGCGCGAGGACCGGGCGTTGATGGCGAAAGCGGCCGACCTGTACTACGTCCGCGGGCTGACCCAGCAGCGGATTGCGCTTCGGCTGGGCGTGTCGCGACCAACGGTCTCACGCCTGCTGGACCGTGCCCGAGTGCTGGGCATCGTCAGGATTGAGCTCGCGGCGCCCGAAGACGGCCACCAGGAACTGGAGCGCGGTCTTGAAGATGTCTTCGCGCTGCGCGAGGCCGTCGTCGTCACCGGCCGCAGCGAATCTCCCGTCGCGACCCGGCATCTGCTCGGCGAGGCGGCGGCGGCGTACCTCACCCGGACGCTGAAAGGCCGAGAACGCATCGGGATTTCTTGGGGCACGACGCTGGCCGCGGTGATCGGTGCGCTGCGACCGCGCCGTCTGCGCACGACCGTTGTGCCGCTGGTCGGCGGGATCGGGCGGGTGGCTTCGGAGATCCACGCCAACGATCTGGCCCGGCGCCTCGCCGCCGTCCACGCCGGAGAGGTGCATTTGCTCCACGCGCCGGCGATTGTGGCGCGCCCCGCGGTGCGCGACGCGCTGCTCTCGGACCCGCACATTGCGGGAGTGCTCGCGCAGGCAAGAGATGTTCAGCTGGCGCTGGTCGGTATCGGGGCGCTGGTCCCGTCGTCGACGCTCGTGCAGAGCCGTTACTTCAGCGTGGAGGAGCTGGGCGCGTTGAAGCGCCGCGGCGCCGTGGGCGACATCTGCACGCGGTCATTCACGCACGATGGGGAGCCGGTCGATCCCTCGCTGGATGCGCGCATCCTGGCGATTGATCTGCAAGATATCCGGCGCATCCCCACGGTGATCGCCGTCGCCGGCGGGCTGGAGAAAGCCGACGCGATCGTCGGCGCGCTCCGGGGCCGCCTGGTTGACGTGCTCGTCACAGACCATCTTGCCGCCCGCGCGATTCTGCGCGCGGCGCCGGCCGGCCGGGATGTCGGGCGATGAGCCGGCCCGCGTCGATGTTGCAGATGATGTTGCTGATCCGCGCGTTTGAGGAGAAGGCCGACGAGTTGTTTGCGCTCGGCAGGGTGCACGGCACGATGCACCTCAGTTTGGGACAGGAAGCGGTCGCCGCCGGCGTCTGCGCGGCGCTGCGGCCCGACGACTTCATCCTCAGCACGCACCGCGGCCACGGGCACTGCCTGGCCAAAGGCGCCGACGTGCGGTTGATGATGGCCGAGTTCCTGGGCAAGGAAACCGGGTATTGCCGTGGGCGCGGGGGCAGCATGCACATTGCCGACGTGACCGGCGGCAATCTGGGCGCCAACGGCATCGTCGCCGGCGGGCTGCCGATCGCGACCGGCGTGGGTCTATCCATTCAGGTGCGCAAGACGGCGCAGGTCGCGGTCGCCTTCTTCGGAGATGGTGCGGCGAACGAGGGCGCGTTCCACGAATCCGTGAACCTCGCGTCGATCTGGAATCTCCCGGTGATCTTCGTGTGTGAGAACAACCAGTACGCGATGTCGATGCCCGTGCGGAAGTCGATGCACGCGGAGCGGATCAGCGACCGTGCCGCTTCCTACGGCATTCCCGGGGCGACGGTGGACGGGACCGACGTCCTGGCCGTGTTCACCGCCACCGCCGACGCCGCGGCCCGCGCCCGGTCCGGGAAGGGGCCGACGTTGCTGGAGTGCGCGACGTATCGCTACAAGGGCCACAGCAGGAGCGACCGCCAGCGCTACCGCTCCAGAGACGAGGTCGAGGCCTGGCGCCGCCGCGATCCGATTCAGCAGCTGCGCGCGCGGCTGGTCGCCGACGGCGTCATCACCGACGAAGACGCGGCCGCGATGGAGGCCTCCTCCCGCGCGGCCATCGACGATGCCGTGCGGTTTGCCGAGGAGAGCCCGGACCCGGATCCGGCCGCCCTTCTGGACGGGGTCTACGCATGACCCGCGAGATTTCGTATGCCGAAGCGATCCGCGAGGCGCTGCGCGAGGAGATGCGCGCCGATGATCGCGTCGTGCTCTTTGGCGAGGACATCGGCGTCTACGGCGGGGCCTTTGGCGTGACCGACGGGTTGCTGGAGGAATTCGGCGAGGAGCGCGTGCGCGACACGCCGATCTCCGAAGCCGCGATCACCGGCTGCGCGATCGGCGGCGCGCTCACGGGGCTGCGGCCGGTGGTGGAGATCCAGTTCATGGATTTCATCACGCTGTGCATGGAGCAATTGGTGCTGCAGGCCGCCAAAGTCCGCTATATGTTCGGCGGGACCGCGGCGGTCCCGATGGTCCTGCGCACGCCCGGCGGGTCCGGCACCGGAGCGGCCGCGCAGCATTCGGAGAGCCTGGAGGCATGGTTTGCGCACGTGCCCGGGCTGAAGGTCGTCACGCCGTCGACGCCCGCCGACGCCAACGGACTGCTGCGGTCGGCCATCCGCGACGACAACCCCGTAATCTTCGTGGAGCACAAACTGCTCTACCGCACGAAAGGACCGGTCCCCGACGCGCCGTACACGGTGCCCCTCGGCGTCGCCGACGTCAAGCGTGAAGGCACCGACGCCACCATTATCGCCACCGGTGTGATGGTGCCCCGCGCCCTGTCCGCCGCCGGCACCCTGGCGGAAGAAGGCATCAGCACGGAGGTCATCGATCCCCGCACGCTCCGCCCGCTCGACACCGAGACGCTGGTCGCCTCCGCCCGCAAGACCGGGCGCGTGGTCATCGTGTACGAAGCGGTGAAGACATTGGGGATCGGCGCGGAAATCGCGGCCCGCATCGCCGAAAGCGATGCGTGGCACCATCTTGTGGCGCCGATCATCCGCCTCGGCGGCGCGGAGTGCCCGATCCCGTACAACCGCACCCTCGAACGCGCCGCCGTGCCGCAGGTGGAGGACATCGTCGCTGCGGTCCGCCGGGTCGTGGTCGGGTAATGGCCAAGCCGGTGATCCTCCCGAAGTTCGATATGATGATGGAACACGGTGTCATCGTCCGCTGGCTGGTGAGCGAAGGGCAGCAGGTGAATGAGGGAGACCCGCTGGTCGAGGTGGAGACCGACAAAGTGAACATGGAGGTCGAAGCGCCCGCCGCCGGCATTCTGTCCGGCGTCCGCGCCGAAGCCGGCGAGACGGTGCCGGTGGCCACCGTGATCGCCTACATCGTGCAGCCGGGCGAATCACCCCCCGGCGAGTGATCGGCCCCATGCCCACCGCCGGCGAGCGGTACGAAGTGTCCCTCCACTGCGCGCGGTGCCGCCGCACCACAGTGCACCTGGTGACCGCCGGCGCCGGGGGAGTCTCCCGCGTGACCTGCATCACCTGCGGCCGCGCCCAGGCCGTGGACACGCTGAAGTTCATGGAGCAGTACACCGAAAGCGTGATGCGCCGGCTGCTCGCCAAGCCGTTTGACATCACCACCGAGTTTACGCGCAGCCCGCGGGACTTCATCGCCTCCTTCCCCGGCCGCGTGCTGACCAAGCCCGTCCGCGTCGCGGCGGAACTTCGCGCGACGATGGACATCATCCGCCCGCGCCGGCCCCGCGCCGTCCCGCCGCGGCCCGCGGTGCCGCCGGTGACGGGTGATCTTCCCACCATCCGGCGGCGGAACCAGGTCTTGTTGAGCGCGCCGCTGCTGTGGTCGCATGCCGCCACGGAGATCCTGGACGTCGCCCACGAGCTCGGCTATGACGGTGTTGAGTTGTGGGCCTACCAACTGCTGCGG
>JBIOXT010000335.1:0-8933 GCA_044869795.1 bacterium
AACGCCTTCACCGACCGCGAGCAGACGGTGTTCTACATCAAAGTGCTCTCCGCGCACCTCGACCGCGCGCTGGAGATCTACGCGGACATGCTGCTGCGCTCGACGCTGGCGGCCGAGGCGCTGGAACGGGAACGGCAGGTGATCGTCGAGGAGATCAAGAGCTACGAAGACGCTCCCGACGAACTGGTGCAGGACCTGTTCGCGCAGACGGTGTGGAACGGCCACCCGCTCGGCCGGCCGGTGATCGGCACGCTGGCCACCGTGCCCCTGCTGTCCCGGGGGGACTTCGTCGAGTTCATCGGCGCGTACTACCGTCCGGACAACGTCGTCATCGCGGTGGCCGGCGACGTCCGGCACGGTGACGTGCTGGATCTGGTGTACCGGCATTTCGGGAACTGGAGCGGGCGGGCGGTGCGGGGTGCGGAGGTGCCGCCGATCGGCGCGCCGGGGATCGCCACGCGGTTCAAAGAGACCGAGCAGGTGCACCTCTGCATCGGCACGGAAGGCCTGCCGCAGGCCAGCGACGAGCAGTACACGCTGGCGGTGCTGGACAACATCCTCGGCGGCGGGCTGAGCTCGCGGCTGTTTCAGGAGATCCGGGAACAGCGGGGACTGGTCTATACCATCACCTCGTACGCGTCCTCGTATCGCGACGGCGGGCTGATCGTCGTCTACGCGGGGATGAGTCCGGATGCCGGACCCGAAGTGATCACCTTGACCCTGCGCGAACTCGACCGCATCGTGTCCGATCCGCTGGCGGACGCGGAACTGCAGCGCGCGAAGGAGTCGCTGAAGGCCAATCTGATGCTCTCGTTGGAGAGCACCAGCAGCCGGATGTCCAAGCTCGCACGCGGGGAAATCTATTACCGCCGGCAGATCAGTCTGGACGAGATCGTGCGCCGCATCGACGCCGTGTCGTCCGCCGACGTCCAGGCGCTGGCCGGCCGGGTCTTTCGTCCCGAGCGGATGGCGATGGCGGCGGTCGGACCGTTCCGCGCGGACGGCACGCTGGCCGCCGGCATGCGCAACGCGTTTGAGCGTCACGTCGAACTGACGAGGTCCTAGGCGGGACGCGCGTGGCGGAACGGATCAGAGTCGCCATCGCAGGAGCGGCTGGCCGGATGGGACGCGCCAGCATCAGGACGATCGCAGCCCAAGCGGACATGGCGGTGGTCGCGGCGCTCGGCCGCGCGACATCGATCGGCACGGATGCGGGGGCGGTGGCCGGGATCGCGCCGCTGGGCGTGCGCATCGTCGAGGACCTCGAGACCGTGCTCCCCGGCGCCGACGTCCTCGTCGATTTCTCTCCGGGCGCCGCGGCCGCCGGCCACGCCCGGGCGGCGGTGCCCGCGGGGGTCTCTCCGGTCATCGGTGGGACGGGGCTGAGTCCCACCGAGCTGACGGAATTGTCGGGATTGTGCGAGGCCCGAGGTGTGGGGGCGGTCGTGGCGCCGAACTTCGCGGTCGGGGCGGTCTTGATGATGGAATTCGCCCGACAGGCCGCGCCGCACTTTCCGCACGTCGAGATCATCGAGCTCCACCATGACCGCAAGCGTGATGCTCCGTCGGGGACCGCCGTGAAGACCGCCGCGCTGATCGCCGGCGCCCGCGGTGATCCGCCCGCGCCGACGGTGAAAGAGGAAGAGATGGTTGCCGGCGCCCGCGGTGGGCGGGCCGAGGGTGTCCCGGTCCACAGCGTGCGCCTGCCGGGGCTGGTGACGCACCAGGAAGTCATCTTCGGCGGCCCCGGCCAGACGCTGACGATCCGGCACGACTCGATCAACGAGGAGTCGTTCATGCCCGGGCTGCTGCTGGCCATCCGGCGGGTGCGGGCGCTGCCGGGACTCGTCTACGGTCTGGAGAAATTGCTGTTGACATGAGAACTGCCAGATGAGCGGTTTTCGTGTAGGGGTCGTAGGCGCCACCGGCGCCGTGGGACGCGAGATGCTGCGGATCCTTGCGCAGCGGCAGTTCCCGATGTCCGAACTGCGGCTCATCGCGTCGGCGAGGTCGGCGGGATCGCGGATCGACGGCCATGCGGTCCGGGCGATCGCCCCCGACGTCTTCGACGACTTGGACGTCGCGATCTTCGATACGCCCGATGATGTCGCGGCGCACTGGGTCCCGCTGGCCGCCGAGCGCGGCGTCATGTGCGTGGACAACTCCGCGGCCTTCCGCATGGCCGCCGACGTGCCGCTCGTCATCCCCGAGGTGAACGGCGAGGCCCTGCGGTCGATCCGCCGCCGCATCGTGGCCAACCCGAACTGCACGACCGTGACCATCGCCGTGCCCCTGGCCCCGCTGCACCGCGCGTCCCCGCTGCGCCGGGTGGTAGCCTGCTCGTACCAGTCGGTGTCCGGCGCCGGCCAACGCGGCGTGAGGCAGCTGTGGTCGGAAGTCGATGAGGCTGCCGCGACGCACCGGCCGCCGGACGCAGCAGGTGGAGACGCGTTCACCCAGCCCATCGCCTTCAACCTCATTCCGGCGATCGGGTCGTTCCGGGGGGCCCACCCCAGCGAGGAAGTCAAAGTCGCCGCCGAGCTGCGGAAGATGCTGACCGCCCCGGAGCTTGCCGTCGGGGTGACGTGCGTCCGCGTGCCCACCCTCACCGCGCACGGGGTCGCCGTGCACGCCGAGTTCGCGCGGCCGATGGAAGCGGCCGAGGCACGGGCGATCTTGTCGCAGGCGCCCGGCATCGAGGTCGTCGACGTCCCCGCCGAAGGACGCTACCCCACGGCCCGGTTGGCGATGGGTCAGGATCCGTGCTATGTCGGCCGCATCCGCAACGACGAAGCCGGCGGACTGGCCTTCTTCGCCGTCGCCGATAATCTCCGCAAAGGTGCGGCGCTCAACGCGGTCCAGATCGCCGAGACCATGGTCGGCATGGGTCTGCTGCAGCCGAGAGTCAAGGCGTAACCACCTCCGAGCGTATCGATGGGCGTGGTCGTGCAGAAATACGGTGGCCTGCTGTTGGGCAGCGACGGCGGCCGGCGGCAGGTCGCCCAGCGGATCGCCGACACCGCCGCCGGCGGGACGCGGGTGGTGGCGGTCGCCTCGGCGATCGGGCGGGAAGGAGACCCGTACGCCACCGATACGCTGATGACGCTGCTGCGCGACGCCGCCGACGCGGCGGGCGACGCCGATCCGCGCACGCTGGACCTGCTGCTGTCGACGGGGGAAGTCATCTCCACCGCGCTGATGGCGCACCTGCTCGTGCACATCGGCTGTCCGGCGGTCGCGCTGACCGGAGGACAGGCGGGCATCCTGACCACGGACGAGTTCAACGATGCGCGGATCCTCAGCATCGACCCGGCGCTGATCCGGCAGTATCTCGACCGCGGGCACGTGGTGGTCGTGGCCGGCTTCCAGGGCGTGACGCGGGACGGCGAGATCACCACCTTGGGCCGGGGCGGCAGCGACACGACGGCGGTGGCCATCGGGGCCGCCCTGGAGGCCGACCTGGTGGAAATTTTCAAGGACGTCGAGGGAATCATGACCGCCGACCCGAAGTTTGTGAGCGGAGCGCGGCCGATCAAGGCGATCACCTACGACGAAGTCTCGCAGATGACGGCGCTGGGCGCGCGCGTGCTCCATCCGCGCGCCGCCGACATCGGCCGGGAGCACGGTGTGCGGCTGGTGATCAGGCAGCTCGGCAGCGCGACGGGGGGAACCATGATCGTCAAGGGTCCGGAACTGGGAGTGCCGATCATCGACGGCCGGCCGGTGATCGGGCTGGCCCACCTGCCCGACGTCGTCCAGCTGAGGGTGCGCCGGACGGGCGGCGAGGATCTCGGCCGTCCGCTGCTGGCGCTCCGCTCGCTGGCCGAGCATGGGATCAGCATCGACCTGATCAGCCTGCTGCCGGAGATGCTGGCGTTCACCGTGGCCGACGATGTCGCCGGCCGGGCGACCAGCCTGCTGTCCGGTCTCGGCTTCAGCGTCGACGTCAGCGAGCCGTGCGCGAAGGTCTCCATCATCGGCGCCGGCATGCGCGGCCGGCCGGGGGTGATGGCGCGGGTGGTCAATGCCCTGCACGGAGCAGGGGTAGAGATCCTGCAGACCGCCGACTCGCACACGACGATCTCGTGCCTCGTGAGGCGCGGGCAGATGGCCGATGCGCTGCGGGCGCTGCACGACGAATTTGGGCTGGCCGAAGCCGTCGCGTCGGAACGAGAGAGCGAAGGGTAACCAGGGGGGATGAGAGCGATGCAGCCATTTGGACGAGTGCTGACGGCGATGGCGACGCCGTTCGACGAGAGCGGCGCGGTGGACACGGCACAGGTCAAGCAGCTGGCGAAGCGCTTGATCGACAACGGGTCTGACGGCATCGTGGTGGCGGGGACCACCGGAGAGTCCCCGACGCTGAGCGACGAGGAGAAGATCGGGTTGTTCGCCGCGGTGAAGGAGGCGGTGGGCGGCCGGGCAACGGTGGTCGCGGGGACCGGCACCTACGATACGAGGCATTCCATTCACCTGACCAAGCAGGCGCAGCAGGCCGGCGCGGACGCCATCCTCCTGGTGAATCCCTACTACAACAGGCCTTCGCAGGATGGGCTCTATGCCCACTTTCGGACGATCGCCGAATCCACGTCGCTGCCGTGCATGCTCTATAACATTCCGGGGCGGACCGGGGTGAACGCGCTGCCCGAGACGATCGCGCGCCTGGCCGACGTGCCGAACATCGTCGCCGTCAAAGAGGCCAGCGGCAGTTTGGACCAGGCGTCGGACATCCGCCGGCGGACCGGTCCGGACTTCCTCATCTACAGCGGCGACGACAGCCTCACCCTGCCGATCCTGGCGGTGGGCGGGACCGGCGTCGTCAGCGTCGCCTCACATCTGGCCGGACGGGACATCCAGCAAATGGTGCGCGCGTACGAGCAGGGGGAGGTGCGCAAGGCCCTCGAGCTCCACCTCCGCCTGCTGCCGCTGTTCAAGGTCCTGTTTATCACCACCAACCCGGTTCCGCTGAAGGCCGCGCTCAACCTCAGCGGCTTCGACGTCGGCAAGCCGCGTCTGCCGCTGGTGGAGGCTACCGCGAAGGAGAAGGAGCAGATCGGGTCGGTGCTGAGGGAGATGGCACTCGTCCCTGTCTAGCCGTTCGTCTCGCCAGAAGGCTCTCGAGCGGCTCCACGTCCGTATCCGGCGCTGTGACCGGTGTCCTCTCCACCGCACCCGCACCAATGCCGTGCCCGGAGCGGGGCCGGCGTCGGCGCGGATCATGTTTGTCGGCGAAGCACCCGGCCGCCAGGAAGATCTTCGCGGAGAGCCGTTCGTCGGCCGTGCGGGTCAGGTCTTCGACGAGCTGCTCGCCGGCATTGGACTGTCCCGGGACACCGTCTACGTGACCAACATCGTGAAGTCACGGCCCTTCGTCGGCGGTCCGCCCGGCCGCAACCGGAATCCCTCTCGAGACGAGATTGCCGCCTGCGCACCATGGCTTGAGGAGCAGCTGGCGATCATCCGCCCCAGGCTCGTGGTGACGCTGGGCGGTCTGGCGCTGTCGCGATTGCGCCCCGGCGCAAAGCTCGCCCGGGTGCATGGGCGTCCGGTCGCCCATGATGCGTTCACGATCGTGCCGCTGTACCATCCGGCGATGGCCCGGTACGGTCCGGCGTGGACGCGCACCCTTCGAGCCGACTTCGCGCGCCTGCGCAGGTTCGTGACCGCTCAGGTGGAGGAAGAACGCAGGGGAGGGAGAAAGCAAAAACGTTGAAGTAGTCGCGCCTGAATCGCACTTTTCATGGGAGCTCATTCGTGCTGCAGATGGTCATCCTTGGCGTGGTGCAGGGCCTGACAGAGTTTCTCCCCGTCAGCAGCACCGCACACCTGCTGTTTGCTGAAGCGCTCCTCGGAGTTCGACGTCCCGGCATCCTGCTGGAATCGGTCTTACACCTCGGTACGGCGCTGGCCGCGGCCTGGCTC
The DNA here is from genome assembly GCA_044869795.1 of bacterium. GTDB lineage: Bacteria > Sysuimicrobiota > Sysuimicrobiia > Sysuimicrobiales > Kaftiobacteriaceae > DASXUC01. Next base: position 5,923 of record JBIOXT010000335.1, read on the forward strand.
TTTCGCGCCGACCTGCTGAACCTGCTGCGCGGACTGTGGTCGACGTTCACGCCCCGGCGCGACGACGCCTTGGCCGGCTTCCGCCGGTTGGGGTGGGCGGTCGTGGTCGCCACGGTCATCACCGCGGTCATCGGCCTCGCGCTGGAGTCCCGCTTCGAGGCGATGTTTGGGTCGCTGCGCGGCACGGCGTTTCAACTGATGCTGACCGGCGGGGTGCTGCTGCTCCTCAACCGCCGGGGCACTCGCCAGGCGACGGATGCCCGCGCGGCCGACGGCGTGGGGATCGGCATCGCGCAGGCCGTCGCGATCATTCCGGGTATCTCGCGGTCGGGAACGACGATCGTGGCGGCGACCTGGCTGGGCATGGAACCGGCCGAAGCGGCGCGTCTCTCCTTCCTGGTCGCCGTCCCCTCCGTGGCCGGGGCCGGGTTGTTCGGACTCAAAGATTACCCGGCGGGGATCGCCGCGGGCTACACCGCGGCGCAGCTGCTCGTCGGGTTCATCGCGGCCGCGCTCTCCGGGGCGGTGGCGATCATCTGGCTGCTGGCGATCGTGCGCCGCGGCCGGCTGGGCATGTTCGCCGCCTACTGCATCGTGGTGGGGCTCATCGTGGTCGTGCTGTCGATGAGGGGGTAGGATTCGATGGGGCGGAAGAAGCAGGAACCGGGACGGCGGCAGGCGGCAGGCGCGATCCTGCTGGTCGCAGGCCTGCTGCTTGGCCTATCGTTCTTGCCGAAAGCCACCGGGGTGCCCGCACTGCTGGGGCATGCGCAGCGGTGGGCGCTGGGTGATCTCGCGCCCCTCATTCCCGCCGCGACGTTTCTCGCCGGCGCCCTCCTCGTCCTCGCGGGCGCGCGAGCCCGGTTCTCGCGCCGGATCGGATCGATCTGCCTGCTGGTCCTCGTCGTCATCACCGCCTACCACGCCCGGACGCCCGCGGGCCGAGAGTTCGCCGCGGGGCTGGCCGGCCATTCGGCCGGGGCGCTGGGCGCCGTGTTGGTCTGGGTCCTGCGCCGGATGCTGGGCAGCATCGGCCTGTGGCTCGTCGTCGTACTCGGGGCGGTCTCATCCATTGTCTTGTGGACCGGAACGCCGGTGGGCACCATCGTTGAAGTCGCCTGGGCCCTGCTGACGCATGCCGGGCGTCTCGCCGTCCGGTCCCTGGCGTTCCTCGGCCGAGCGGGGGTCGCACTGCTGGTCGCGCTCTGGAACGGGCTCGCTGTGGTGCTGCGGGTTCTGCAGCGCCGTCTGGGCGAGACCGCGGACCGGCTTCGCGCGCAGGCGCAGGCCCAGCTGGCACAGCCCGCCCGCGCGCGTCCGCTTGCAGACGGGCCGGCTGTCCACGCACTGACGGCGGCCGTGGCTCCCCCGCCGATCCCATCGGCCCGGGCCGCGGCCAGGGAGCGTCCAACCGAAGAGGCTGTGGACATCGTTCCGCATCCGGCGATGCGCACGCCGCCGACGGCCGAACGCGAAGACGCGGCGCCGCCGCGGATGCACCAGGAGGTCCTGCCGCTGCACGTTCCGGCGCGCGGATTTCAAGCGCCGCCGCTCTCGCTGCTCACCGATCTGCCGGGCGGCCGGGGGAAGGGGCGCAGCGAGCCGGCCGAGGTGGCGCGCCTGCTGGAGCAGACCCTGGCCAGTTTCGGCGTCGAGGTGACCGTTGTGCGCTGGGAGCAGGGGCCGGTGGTGACGCGGTTCGAAGTCCAGCCGGCGCCGGGCGTGCGGGTGCAGAAGATCAGCAGCCTCACCAACGACATCGCCCTGGCCCTCGCCGCGCCGAGCGTGCGGATCGAGGCGCCGATCCCCGGCAAGGCCGTGGTCGGCATCGAGCTGCCCAACCAGAAGGCCAGCCTCGTGCACATCAAGGAGATCCTCGCGACCGAGGAGTACCGGCGCGACACCGCGCTGCTCACCGTTGCCATCGGCAAAGACATCGCCGGGCATCCGATCCTCGCCGATCTGGCCGAGATGCCGCACCTGCTCATCGCCGGCGCCACCGGATCGGGGAAATCGGTGATGCTCAACGCGATCATCGCCAGCCTGCTGTTCCGCTGCACCCCCGCGGACTGCCGCCTCGTGATGATCGACCCCAAGCGGGTGGAGTTTGCGAACTTCAACAACGTGCCGCATCTGCTGGCGCCGGTGGTGACGAACCCGCGGGCGGCGGCCGGAGCCCTCAAGCAGCTGCTGGGGGAGATGGAACGGCGATTCGAACAGTTCGCCTCCGCCGGGACCCGCAACATCCAGGGATACAACGACCTGCCGGGGGTGGAGCGGCTCCCCTACATCGTCATCATCATCGACGAGCTGGCCGACCTGATGATGGTGGCGCCCGCCGACTTCGAGGACGTGATCTGCCGGCTGGCGCAGATGACGCGGGCCACCGGGATCCACCTCGTGCTGGCCACCCAGCGGCCGTCGGTCGACGTGATCACCGGGCTGATCAAGGCGAACATCCCGTCCCGGCTCGCCTTTGCCGTCAGCAGCCAGGTCGACAGCCGGACCATCCTCGACATGCCCGGTGCGGAGAAGTTGCTAGGGAAGGGGGACATGCTGTTCCTGCCCGTCGGCGCCGCCCGTCCCATCCGCGCCCAGGGGGCGTTCATCGCCGACAGCGAGATCCAAACGCTGGTGACCTGGTGGAAGTCGCAGGGCCGGCCGGACTATGACCAGGATCTCGTCAAAGCCGAGCAGCAGACTCCCGACGGCGAGGCCGGAGGAGGCGATGAGCTCCTCGCCGACGCCGCGCGGCTGGTCGTGCGCGCCGGCTATGGATCGGTGTCGCTGCTGCAGCGCAAGATGAAAATCGGCTACGTCCGCGCCGCCCGCATCGTCGACCAACTCGAGGAGAAAGGCATCGTCGGGCCCACCCAGGGCAGCAATCCCCGCGAGGTCCTCATCGGCATCGACGAACTCGAATCGCTGCTCAAGTCCAGCTAACCCGGGCCTGCTGTCCTCGTTCCTCGCTCCCTTGTTCCCGGTTCCGTGTTCCCTGTTCCCCGTTCCCC